>JAUYDB010000171.1 GCA_030691985.1 Candidatus Omnitrophota bacterium
CCCGACGGAACTTGTATTTTGAGATTCGATCTTTGCCTACCCCTCACCCTTGCCCTCTCCCCTAAAGGGGAGAGGGGATTCCCTCATAATTTCCTCTCCCCCGGAGGGGGAGAGGATTAAGGTGAGGGGGAAATTGTGCTAATTTGGACAGCAATGGGACACAATACCTATTTCCTTGAGACTTTGTGCAGGGAAATAGGTATTGTGTCCCCCGATTTCCCGATTTCCCTAACTAGAAAGGATGTTATGGATCTTGGCGAGCTTCTGCTTACTGTTAAGAAGCCGGGGAGGTATGCCGGCGGCGAATGGAATTCTGTGAAGAAGGAATGGTCCGACGGAATGATAAAAGTCCTTCTCGCGTTTCCTGACCTGTACGAAATCGGCTCAAGCTACCTGGGCATTAAGATACTCTACGGTATTTTAAACGCCCGCGACGATTGCCTTTGCGAACGGGCCTTCTCTCCCTGGCAGGACTTCGAAGAAGGCTTGCGTAAAAATAAGATAAGCCTCTTCAGCCTTGAATCAAGACACCCTATAAGGGCGTTCGATATAATCGGTTTCAGCCTCGCATACGAACTTACTTTCACAAATGTCCTGAACATGTTAGACCTCGGGAATATTCCTGTCCGGTCCCGCGACAGGACTGATGACGATCCTCTGATTATAGCCGGCGGGCCTTCGTGCTACAATCCGGAACCCATGGCAGAATTTATTGATGCCTTTCTAATAGGAGACGGCGAAGAGGCGATGCCGGAAATCATCGAGGCTTATAAGGCGTCAAGGCGCCAAGGCGTCAAGACGCCAAGACAGGAGCTGGTGAGAAGACTGGCTCGCATAGAAGGCGTATACGCGCCGTCACTATATAAAGTTGAGTATAACTATGACCGTACAATAAAAAAGTTTTCACCGGTCGAAGATTGTGTTCCGGACAGAATCACGAAAAGGGTCGTAAAGAACCTGGACGGCGCATTTTACCCTACAAAACAGATAGTCCCAAACATATCCATAGTGCACGACCGGTTAGCCATTGAAATAATGCGCGGGTGCAAACATGCCTGCAGGTTCTGTCAGGCTACGGCAACATACAGGCCATGCCGCGAAAGGACGATCGGCGAGATACTGCGCATAGCCAGAGAATCCTATCGGGAGACCGGATACGACGAGATATCGCTTTTGTCTTTATCGAGCGGGGATCATACCCGCATAAAAGATATTATCGAGAAGCTGAATGAGGAATTTCACGGTTTGGCCGTCTCGGTCTCGGTGCCGTCTCTTCGGATAGAAGATGTGTTAAAAGACCTGCCGATCCTTATTTCGAAGGTGAAAAAATCGGGACTTACTTTTGCCCCGGAGTCCGGCAGCGATTGTTTACGGAAGATTATAAACAAGAATATAGATATGGAGAAACTCTTCCGCGCGGCGTCCGAATATTATCGAAACGGGTGGCGGAGGGTTAAACTTTATTTCATGCTGGGCCTGCCGCATGAAAGAGATGAAGATGTTCTTAGAATACCGGAATTGATATATAAAATTTCAAATCTTAAAAGGGATATTGACGGCAGATCCGGTTTTATATCGGCCAGCATAAACGCCTTCATCCCGAAACCTCACACCGCTTTTCAGTGGAAATCGATGGATCCGATTGAGGAGTTAGAGCATAAAAAAGAAATATTAAGAGGAGCCGTGAAATCGCGCTTTGTAGAGCTCGATTTTCATTCATTTGGCATGAGCCGGCTCGAAGCAATCCTTTCGAGAGGAGACAGATCGCTTTCGCAGGTGATCTATGAATCGTGGAGGTCGGGTGCGCGATTTGACGGTTGGCAGGATGTTTTTAATTTAAACATATGGCTTGATGCGTTCAAAAGATGCGGTGTGGACGATAGCTTTTATTTAAATAGAGAGAGACGTTTCGATGAAATATTGCCATGGGATTTTATCGATATAGGTGTAAAAAAAGAATCTCTTTTGAAAGAGATAAACTCTTTGCCGGCGCTTATTTGACAAACCCCGCCTTCTATAGTATACTTACCATAAAATCATCTTACAGAGATAATTTAATCATATAGCTCTATATATTTTCACATTCGAAGGAGGCAGGATATGGGTTTCTTCAAAAGCATGGCTATGTTACACAGGGGGTTAAGATACAAATTGATGCTCGCCTTCAGCCTTATGACGATAATCCCGCTTCTTGCCAGCATGTATATAGTTTCGATTTATGTCTTTCCTAAATTGGACAGTTTAGCCGAAGTCAGTCTTGTAATATTGGCGGCAGTAATTGTCGCGCTATTAGGATTGCTTTTTATCAGAAGACTTATCGACCCGGTCATAGACATGGCCATAGAGGCGAAGATGATAGCGAGCGGCGAATATGACAGGGCTATACCGGTGTCAAGCGGTGACGAGATCGGGAACCTCGGCGAGTCGATAAACGCCATGACGCGGAAGATAAAGACCAACCTTGACGAGTTGAGAAGTTATGGCCAGAAGATGAAAGAGGTAAATATAGAGATACATAAAAAGGTGTTGGCGCTATCGAGCCTTTTGCAGATAGGAGACATAATTTCCGCAGGCTCCATCCACCTGGATTCGCTCTTGGAGTTGGCTGTGGAGAAGGCCGCTTTGGTCTTTGACAGAGGTTTCAGTGTCTTATATATGCCCAAAAAAGATGGAGGGGACTTTGTCAGCAAGGCGGTATACAATGTGGATGAGGAAGCGATCGGTGAGCTGATAATAAAGAACGGGGGGGAAGGAATACTGGAGAAGGTATTGGCGGATGGGTCTGTGATGATCGTCGACAGGGGCGTTAAACTGTCAAAGGACATGGAGAGTTTCATGTCCTCTTGCAGGTTGAAGAATGTATTGGCCGTGCCCGTCAGCTCCGGAAAGAAGCCGCTCGCATTGCTCCTTGCGGGCAATAAGCTGGATGACTTCAGATTTAAAAGCGATGACGTCGACCTTATAAAGGTATTCGCGAAACAGATAACCATAGCTATTGAGCGTGATATTTTAGATCAGAGGACAAAAGAGCTTGCCATAATAGACGACCTTACGGGCCTGTATAATAAAAATTTTATATTACCCAGGCTGGAAGAGGAGATTAAACGAGCCATATTCTATCAGAGGCCGTGCTCCTTAATCGTAATCAATATCGATAATTTTAAAAAGTTTCGCGAATCCCGCGGTGAGCTTGCGGCAGAAGAGGCGTTAAGAAGAATGGCCAAGCTTTTCAAGGAGAACATGACCCCGGCGGGCAAGACAGCAAGGATAGGCGGGGATGAATTCGCGTTGCTGCTTCCCGAAAAGAACAAAAAAGAAGCCATAGATATAGCGGAAGAGCTCAGGAGGAAGATAGAGTCTACGAATTTATCACGAGAGGGGATGATAAACCTCTCCGTTAGCTGCGGGGTCAGCGAGAACCCTATAGACGGCGCCACAAGCGATGAGCTTTTCAAGAAGGCTATGGATGCCGTAAGGCGAGCGAAGTTATCCGGAAAAAACAGAGTTGTCGCATAAAGTCAAAAATTCACGTTAGTCCACAGTCCATGGTCCATAGTAAAGAAAAAGAAAAAAATATGACGTTCAAGAAGGGTTCTGAAGCCATTACCTGCATATTCCAAGCTTTAGGTCTATTGACTAAACACTATGGACTATCGACTATGGACTAACGATACTATAACGAGGAGAACGCCATATGCCGCAACATATAAATAAACTGCTGGAGCTGATGGTCGCAAAGAATGCGTCAGATATACACATAACTGCCGGGGCTCCAGCGAGCTTCAGGATAGACGAAAACCTTGTGCCGGCAGATAAGGATGTATTATCTCCGGAGGATTCGAAGAAACTGGTATATAGCATGCTCAGCGATGCCCAAAAGGAGATGTTTGAAAAAGATTTAGAGCTCGACATGGCTTTTGACATGAAAGGTTTTGGCCGTTTTAGAATTAATGTATTTCGCCAGATGGGTTCCGTCGGCGCTTCGATCAGGTTGATCCCGTACAACATATGGTCGTTTCAAGAATGCGGGTTGCCGATAAATGTCGTCCTCGACTTTTGCAAGAGGCCCAAGGGATTGATATTGATCACCGGGGCTACCGGAAGCGGAAAGTCCACGAGCCTGGCCTCGATGATTGATTGGATAAACCAGAATAGAAGCTGCCATATAGTCACAGTCGAAGACCCCATAGAATTTGTCCATGCCAACAAAAAAGCTATTGTGAATCAGCGCGAGGTCTATAGCGATACCCATTCGTTTGGAGCCGCCCTTAAACACGTCTTGAGAGAAGATCCTGATGTAATTTTGATAGGAGAATTGCGGGACATTGAGACGATCGAATCCGCCCTTATCATAGCGGAGACGGGACATTTGGTATTCTCAACCCTTCACACATCAGACTGCGTCCAGACTATCAACAGGATAATAGATGTATTCCCTGCAGACCAGCAGTCTCAGGTACGCACGCAGCTATCATTTGTGCTGATAGGCGTCCTGTCACAACAGCTGATACCCAGGATGGGCCAGCCCGGCCGTGTGCTGGCTGCGGAAACCATGATAGTGACGCCGGCAATAAAAAGCCTTGTCAGGGAATCTAAAACACATCAGATATATTCAGTGATACAGACTTCCCAGAAAGAGGGCATGAAGACCATGAACCAGTCGCTTTATGAACTTTGTCAGAAAAAATTAATTTCCTATGAAGATGCCTTCGACAGGACAACGGATGCGGATGACCTCGCGAGGATATTTAAGAGATAAATATGGCGACGATCAGGCGTATTGTATCAAAACAATTAGGCGAACTCTTGCTCGAGAGGAGTATTATTAATCAATCTCAGCTGGAGAAGGCCCTGAAACTGCAGAAAGAGAGGGGCGGCCTTATAGGGCAGATATTGGTAATGCTGGGGTTCGCTAAGGAAGAAGAGATAGCTCAGGCCCTTACGGTGCAATACGGATTTCCTTATCTTCCTTTAGATTGTTATGAGATAAATCCGGAAGCGATCAAACTCATACCGGAGAACGTGGCAAGGCAGTATAACCTGATAGCCATTGATAAGATAGAAGACCTTCTTACCATCGCGATGTCCAACCCGCTGAACATTCAGGCCGTAGAAGATATAGAGGTGCTTACAAAATGCAAGGTTCAGGTCTTTGTCAGCACAATGACCGACGTGACGAACGCCATAAAGAAGTACTACAGTAGCAAATAGAGTCAGACAACGAGTTTTAGCGGTTAGCGTATAGCGTGTAGCGTATAGGAAAAACAAAAAACTATCCGCTAAACGCTATCCGCTATACGCTAAACTAAGATAGTAAGTCTATGCCGAGGCGACAATGATTCGTGGCCTAAAAGATAAACTCACGAAAATACTTATAGACAAAAAACTCATAGACAAGAGCGGCCTGGATAATGCCATATCTTTTCAGAAGGAGAAGGGCGGGTCATTAAGCGATATAATAGTAAACCTGGGGCTGATTTCTAAAGATAAGTTGATGTTAGTGCTGAGCCGGGAACTTGGCATCCCGCCGATTAATCTTTCCCGCTATAAGGTAGATCCATCCGTAATTAAACTGATCCCGAAGAAAACAGTAAAATTTTGCAAGATCCTTCCCATATCTAAGATAGGCAATACTTTGACCGTGGCGTTGGCCGATCCGCTTAATATCTTCGCCATTGACGACATAAAAGCGCTGACAGGATTTAAGATAAGCCCTATCATAACCACCGAAAAAGACATACGAGAAGGGATCAGGCAGTATTACGAGGAAGACGCGTATGCCGCTATCGATAAGATAGTCGATAACATGAAAGAGGATAGCGGTATAAAACTTCTTGAAAATCCTATCGAATCCCTTCAGGACTCTCTCGACATCCTCAAGATGGCTCAGGAAGCGCCCGTTGTTAAAATCACCGATCTGCTTCTGGCGGAGGCCGTGAACTTAAGGGCCAGCGATATTCTGATAGAACCGCTTGAGAATGACCTTCGCGTAAGATATAGAGTTGACGGCATATTGCGCGAAGGAAGACGTTCGCCGAAGGTGCTGCATAACGCGATAGTCTCGAGGCTTAAGGTAATGTCAAATCTCGATATTGCCGAAAGGCGCCTGCCGCAAGACGGAAGGTTTAAAGTGAAGCTTCATTCCAGAGAGGTGGATTTTAGGATATCGGTGCTGCCTTCAAGTATGGGGGAGAAAGTGGCGCTTCGAATTCTGGATAAGGCCCAGGCCATGCTCGATATAGACAGACTGGGCTTTGACCAGAGATCTCTTGAGGAGATAAAGAAGTCCGCCTCAAGGCCTCACGGCATGATACTTGCCTGCGGGCCTACGGGATGCGGCAAGACGACGACCCTTTATTCAGTGCTGCAGCACATAAACAGTCCGGAGAAGAATATAGTTACGATCGAGGATCCTGTGGAGTATTTAATCGAAGGCATCAATCAGGTTACGGTAAGGCCTGAAATAGGCCTTACCTTTGCGAACGCCTTGAGGTCTATTTTAAGGCAGGATCCGAACATAATAATGGTAGGTGAGATAAGAGATTTTGATACGGTAGACATAGCTATAAAAGCGGCGCTGACAGGGCATCTGGTATTAAGCACCTTGCACACAACCACAGCGACAGGGTCCATTATAAGACTTGTAAATATGGGGCTTGAGCCTTTTCTCATCACATCTTCTCTGATACTAGTCGGCGCGCAAAGGCTTGTCAGGAAGATATGTCCAAATTGTAAAGAGCCGTATGAGTTGAGTGAAGGCCTGTCTGAAAAGTTCGGCATCAAACGTCTCGCGGATAAGGCTATACTCTATCGCGGCAAGGGATGCGCAAGCTGTATGGGCAGCGGATATAAAGGGAGGGTCGGCCTTCTTGAGGTGTTGGTATTGAGCCCGAAGATAAAGGCATTGATACTTGAGGGCGCTCAAGAATATAAGATAATGGAAGAGGCGCGGCATGAAGGGATGAGGTCTCTCAGGGAAAACGGTATTCAAAACGTCCTTGAAGGAGCGACTACTCTGGACGAAATTATACGTGTAACGGCAGACGAGCAGGATCTGCCGCAAGAGGTGAAATAATGGTTGGGTCTTTCAGAGAGAAGCTGATAGATGCGCTGATAAACGGTAAGGTCATAAAAAAGATAGACCTCGATAAGGCGCTCGATATACAAAAAAAATCCGGCGGGAATCTC
Organism: Candidatus Omnitrophota bacterium; assembly: GCA_030691985.1. Lineage (GTDB taxonomy): Bacteria > Omnitrophota > Gorgyraeia > 2-01-FULL-45-10 > 2-01-FULL-45-10 > JAUYDB01. Next base: position 7,189 of record JAUYDB010000171.1, read on the forward strand.
GGCAAGATATTGGTTGATAAATGTTTCATATCGCAAAGGGACCTGATGCTTGTGATGAGCCGGCAGTTAAACATACCTCCCATAAACCTGTCAAAATACAAGATCAATGACAGGTCGCTCATGCAGCTCGTCCCCGAAAAATTGGCAAAACAGTATTCCATTATCCCGATATCGAAGATAGGTAGAGTGCTTACGCTTGCCATGTCCGATCCGCTGAACATATTCGTGATAGATGACGTGAAGATGCTAACCAAATACCAGATCGATCTTGTGGTGGCCACGGAAAATGATATAAGAGAAGCGATCGTCTCATATTATGGTTCACAAAATCAGGATATTTCTAACATACTGAAAGATGCTGAGCCGTCGGCAGCGCTTGAGGTGTTGAAAGAGGAAGAAGACGAGGAAGAGAAAATAGATATTGGCGAGGTTGCCGCAGAGAGCCGGCGCGCGCCGATCGTTAAAGTTGTGAATCTCATAATCAGCGAGGCCATGAAGAGACGCGCGAGCGATATACACATTGAGCCCGCCGAGACGTCGCTTCGGGTCAGATACAGGATAGACGGCCACCTTCATGACGCGGTGAATCTTCCCAAGAGAAATCAGAATGCCATAATAGCGCGCTTAAAGATTATGTCGAAGCTGGACATAACCGAAACGCGAATGCCGCAAGACGGCAGGTTTAAGATAAACTTTGACGGAAGGGAGATAGATTTCAGGGTATCGGTTCTTCCCGTCACTTTCGGGGGGAAGATAGTGTTGAGGATATTGGACAAGTCCAGTCTGAGCGTAGGTTTGGATAAGCTCGGATTTTTACCCGGGCCTCTGGCTACTTTCAAGACGGCCCTCAAGAGGCCTTACGGCATGATTCTGGTAACCGGCCCCACGGGCAGCGGAAAGTCGACAACGCTTTATTCTATCATAAATAAGCTGAATGCGCCCGAGCGGAATATAGTAACATTGGAGGACCCGGTGGAATACGAACTTGACGGCATAACACAGATACAGGCAAGGCCTGAGATAGGATTGACATTCGCAAGCGGGCTAAAGTCCGTGTTAAGGCAGAGCCCGGATATAGTCATGGTGGGAGAGATCAGGGACTTTGAGACTGCGGATATCGCCATCAAGGCATCATTGACAGGCCAGCTGATCCTTAGCACGCTCCATACCAATGACGCAAGCGGCGCCATAACGCGGCTGGTGGATATGGGTGTCGAGCCGTTTCTTGTGGCCTCGAGCCTGGTGCTGTCTTCCGCGCAACGGCTGATGAGAAATATCTGTCCGAACTGCAAAGATGAGATCGAGATACCAAAGAATGTCATGGAGAGGACCGGTATAAGATGCGATACCTTTGCCAAAGATGGAGAAAAAAAATTTTATAAAGGTAAGGGCTGCTCAAAGTGCGACAACACGGGGTATTACGGGAGGATTGGGATACTGGAGGCCCTTTTGATAGATGATACCATACGCGATATGGTAATGAAAAAGGCGTCAAGCGATGATATAAAGGACCATGCCACGAAACAGCTCGGGATGAAGACGTTGAGGGACAATGCGATCGAGAATTTGTTTAACGGCGTCACGACGCTTGAGGAAGTCCTGAGAGTGACTTCGGAGGATTGATATGCCTGGTTTTAAATATGCGGCAAAGGACGCGAAAGGCAGAGATGTAAGCGGTATTTTGGAGGCCAAAAGCCGCGCCGATGTCATAGATATTTTAAGGAAGAAAGACCTTGTTATTATATCCGTATCCGAACATGCATCAAGATTTAAATTTTCGCTTAATTCCATATTCAGGAAGAAGGTGAAATTAGACGATCTTGTCATATTCGCGAGGCAGCTTGCCACGATGGTGGACGCGGGCATACCGCTTGTGGGGGCGCTCGATATATTAGGGGAACAGATGGATAATAAAGTTTTCGCCGCCGCGATCCTTGCGGTGCGCAGCGATGTCGAAACAGGGTCCAGCCTTTCCGAAGCTATGGCAAAGCATAAGAGCATATTTTCGCCGCTATTTGTCAATATGGTTAAGGCCGGCGAATCGAGCGGTATGCTGGATGAGATACTCGATCGTCTGGCAGAGTATTTAGAGAAGACCAATTCTCTTCAGAAGAAGGTTAAGTCGGCCCTTGTCTATCCGGCGATTGTAAGCAGCATGGCTTTTGGGATAACTCTGCTGCTGCTTTTAAAGGTCATCCCCATATTCAAGACCATCTTTGAAGGTTTCGGCGCGAGCCTACCCGCCCCTACGATGGCTTTGATAATCATAAGCGACACCCTGCGTAAATATTCTTTAATTGTCTTTTGTGTGCTGGCTGTTATTCTGTTCTTCCTGTCAAAATACCTGAAAACGGATAAGGGGAGGTTCAGGTTTGACTATATATTATTGAACATGCCGATATTCGGCATCTTATTTAAGAAAGTCGCTATCAGCAAGTTCACGCGGACCCTTTCCACCCTGATAAAATCGGGCGTGCCGATCCTCTCTGCCCTTGAGGTCGTCGGGAAGACTTCAGGAAATAAGGTTGTTGAAACGGCGATAGATAATGTCCGCGCGAATGTCCGTGAGGGCGAAAATATCGCGGAGCCGCTCATGAGATCAAAGATATTTCCGTCGATGGTTGTCAGGATGGTATCGGTCGGCGAGCAGTCCGGAGAGCTGGAGAAGATGTTGTCAAAGATAGCCGACTTTTACGATGAACAGGTCGATGCCGCGGTAACCGCGCTGACGAGCATGATAGAGCCTCTCATAATAGCGTTTTTGGGAATTGTGATAGGGGGAATAGTTATCTGCATGTTTCTCCCTATATTTAAGATAACATCCGTGATGGGGGCTTAAGTAGAGTCAGGCAACAAGTTTAGCGGTTAGCGTATAGTTTTTAGTTTTCCTATCCGCTACACGCTATCCGCTAAAACGTGTCTAATTTCGGATTTTTCCGATACCTTGACAATAATGTGTTTTTATGATATACTTCATGCTCTTTTCTCTAAAGGCAAGGTATGGAAATAGTAACAAAGATTAACTGGGTGGATGTATTAGTTATAATTATAATATTACGAACAAGTTACGTCGCTTTTCAAGAGGGGTTAAGCCACGAGATATTTCCGCTGTTAAGCGCCATTTTTACGGTTTCTATTGCCCTGCATTATTATAACAGGATAGCGTTTTATATTTATCAGAATAGCATACAAGTTCCGGTGGCGCTTTTAGACCTCATTATCTTTATCTCGCTAATTGTGCTCCTTGGTTTCATATTCAAATTTACAAAGGTAATATTAGACAAGATCATCAAGGTTACATGGCATCCCCTTATAGAAAGGCTAGGCGGGTTGATTGTGGGCGCCTTGAGGGCTTCGATAACGGCGAGCATTGTTCTGATCATTATTTCCATGATGCCGCTGCCATATTTGTCGTGGTCGGTGCGCGAACGGTCGCTTACGGGCATGTATTTTTTAAGGATTGGGCCGGATATTTACGAAAGAGTGGCAGCCTTTTTGCCAACCGTAAAGGTTGGAGAGGCGTTGGTAAATAAAGAGGGGCTGGTAAAGAAGCTGGTATCGGATAAACCTATAGAGCCTGCTGCCAAGAAAGACAGTCACACAGTCCGCTGACCGCGCATTTTTAATCCTGGAATTTTCCTGTAAAATCCCGGGATGGCCATTCTGAATTTTGGCATACAAAATTTGGAATTATCATCAGAAATAATCGTTATCCAATCGCTATAGCTGTAATGGTGCGGGCGGTGGATATTTTTTTTCACGGTATTAGGATAGTATAAATGCAAAAAACCTGAAGGAGCCTCGCATGAAATTGATCGATATTTATAAATTTGCGGTTAAGAAGGGCATGGGTAAGGATCCGCGCTCTAAAGCCGAAATAAAAAGAGAGCTTAATGAAGCCAAGAAAGAGTTCCGAAAATTAAAAGGCGCGGATAAGAAGGCCTTTGACAGGGATCGTCTCGTCAATCCCTATGCCGACACGCGAATACTTTACGGCGACCCCCGGAAAGATATAAAGTCAATTATGGTCGGGATAGATATGGAGGGTCCCGAGATTATCGTTGCAGACAGGATGAACGAGCGTGGAATCGAGCATGTGGATCTGGTCATGGCGCACCATCCGGAAGGCGCTGCCTGGGCCCGTTTTTATGATGTAATGCATTTGCAGGTTGCGATGTTGAACAGATTCGGGATACCGCGCGAAGTAGGCGAGCGCCTTATGAAAGACAGGATGGGCGAGGTTGAGAGGGCGGTAGCTCCGGCAAATCATCTGCGCAGCGTCGATATAGCGAGGCTTATGGATATTCCATATATGTGCGTTCATACGCCGGCTGATAACCATGTGGCAAGTTATCTGCAGAATATTTTTGATAAAGCCAAACCGAAGAAATTGTCACAAGCCGTAATGATGTTAAAAAATATTCCCGAATATTTCGACGGCCTTAAGAAGAACGCCGGGCCAAGGTTATTGATCGGTGAGCCCAAAAGGGATGCGGGCAGGATATTTGTCGACATGACCGGCGGAACGGAAGGGTCAAAAAAAATATTCTCCCGCCTCTCCCAGGCGGGCGTTGGGACGATAGTGGCAATGCATTTGAGCGAAGAACATTTCAAGAACGCCAAGGACGAGCGCATAAACGTCATTATAGCGGGCCACATCGCGAGCGACACGCTGGGGCTGAATCTTCTGCTGGACGAACTTGAGAAAGTCGAGAAGATTAAGATAATACCGTGCTCAGGCTTCATTAGAATAAGGAGATAGGCGATCGCTCTCTCGTTTTCGAAAGAAAATTTTTATTATGCCAATACCTGAAAAGACCATAGAAGAGATACAGCAGAAGTCAGATATAATCGAGGTGATCTCTCAGTATATACTGCTAAAGAAAATCGGCAGGAACTATAAGGCGCCTTGCCCTTTTCACCATGAGAAGACGCCCTCGTTCATAGTCAGCCCCGATAAGCAGATATATCACTGTTTTGGGTGCGGGGCGGGAGGCAATGTATTCTCATTCGTGATGAAATATGAGAATCTTCAATTTCCGGAGGCAGTAGCCGCGCTTGCCCATAAGGCCGGTGTGGCTATTCCGCGCATTGCCGGACAGGGCGGCGACCCTGCCAACTCGAGCCTTAATCAATTCTACAAAATAAACGAGGCCGCATCCCAGTTTTTTCAGACATGCCTGGCGAATAATGCCGCTAGCCGTGATTATCTGGCTTTAAGAGGAGTTGGCGATGCGGTCATAAAGAAATTCAGGTTAGGGTATGCGCCGGATTCATGGGAAGGGCTTTTAAATTTCTTTAAAACCAAAGGCGTGTCGTCGGCTCTTTTGGAAAAGGCAGGGCTTGCCGTTTCAAATGAAAAAGGCGGCCATTACGACAGGTTCAGGAACAGGATAATATTTCCGATAATGGACCTGAAGGATAGGATCCTTGGCTTTGGGGCCAGGGTTCTTGACTCGAGCCTCCCGAAATATATAAATTCTCCGGAGACCCCCATATATTCCAAAGGAAAGAATCTATACGGATTAAATCTTAGTAAAGAGGATATAAGAAAGACAGGCCACGCGCTTGTTGTTGAAGGGTATCTTGACTTCCTGATCCCCTACCAGGTCGGTGTTAAGAATATAATAGCAACACTGGGCACGGCTCTCACTACGGATCAGGTAAAGATACTGAAGCGTTTTGCGAACACGGTGGTGATCGTGTATGATCCGGATGAGGCAGGTGAGTCGGCAAGCCTCAGAGGATTGGATCTATTTATAAGCGAGGATGTAAATGTATATATAGCTGAACTGCCCAGCGGGTTTGATCCGGACGGCTATATAAGAAAATTTGGCGCCGAAGATTTTACGCGCCTTGTGAAATCCAGCAAGAACCTGTTTGATTATAAATTCGATAAACTTTGCCGGCGTTTTGACGCCAATTCCACACACGGCAAAGCAGGTATTGTCGGAGAAATGCTTCCGACCATCGCCAGGATAGATAACGCCGTTTCGAGGTCAGAGTTGATGAAGAAACTGGCGGAGAAACTGTCCGTGGACGAGGAATCGGTGAGGACCGAACTCAAGAAAGTAAAGCTCGGCCGCGGCGAACGCCCGTATATTATCGGTCCTGTCGAGATAAAGAAGGATTACAAATCGGCAGAGATGATAATACTGGCGTTATTGTTGGGAGGAGAAAATTATATCAGCAGCATATCGCGGCATCTGTCTTTGAGCGAATTCAAAAACTCATCTATAAGAGATGCGGTTGGCATCATCTTCAATATGCTTAGAGAGAATAAAGAGATAAATCCGGCGAAGTTGATAAATTATTTAGGCGGTAACAGCGAAGCAGCGATGTTGATATCCGAAGCAGTAAATATACTGGAAGCGTTAGCGGATAAAGACAGGGCAATGAGCGACTGCATAAACAGGATCAGAAAGGATAATATTAAAGATCAGCTCGGGAGGCTTCAGGAAGCTATAAGGGCTGCCCATGGTCAAAAAGACGAGGATCTGGTGAAAAAACTTGTGGGCGAATATAGCGACCTCGTTAAAGTCAAGCCCCTGTCCGGCGAAGCGCCTTCGAGCTTGCCGAATATGGTCCCGAGGCATGGCCAAGGTACAACATGAAGAAGATCAATAAAAATACTGAAAATAAGTCGTCTCTTCGCAGGCGAAGAATACTGTCAAGTATAAGAC
>JAUYDB010000208.1 GCA_030691985.1 Candidatus Omnitrophota bacterium
ACGTAATTATTTGAGATGCTTCTTATATTTAACCGCCCCACGAGCGTCTCTTTACTCATATCTATGGCCGAGGGGCTGGCGAGGAACATAAGGCTATCCCCGGGAATGACCTCCACTGCCTTAAATACAGACTTCAGCGTACGGTACACCGAGGCATTAAACATCCGGGTTTCGGCGGATAAGTAATTTTCGGAGGAGGCAACGCTTAACCCCAATATCCCGTTTGGTTTTAATATAACGCTTATCTGGCCATAGAACTCCTTGGTATAAAATCTGTTGGCCTTAAGATTGGGGACCTCCTGGATATTTATTATCACAGCGTCATACTTATTTTTATTATCCCTGATAAAAGCGCGCGAATCGGCATAATGGATATGAACGGCCGGATTTTTTATTGCTGAAATATCCTCGATGCCCAGATAAGGCCTGACCAGCTCGGTAAATGAATCATCCGATACGACGTAATCTATTTGTCCGGGGCTGTGTTTAAGGGCTTCTTTGATTAGGCCCAGGGACGTGTCTCCTATGATCAATATCCGGTTTGGCCCGGCGCTTGCGATTAGCCCCCAGTGGGCTGCCGGCTCATAACTTTCGGGATTGGGAAAACTTGCCGCAAGCATCCCGTCCATAAAAACATTTTTAACGCTTCCCATGTTTACCAGAGACAAAGTCGCGTTTCGCGCCTCTTTCTGCTTAATGAATTGATACCCCTTCCATTCAATCCTATTTATCGCCGGTTCGATCCTGAAATTGACAAATAATATTACCAGGGCCGCCATGATCAATAACATGTTTCCCGGGGATATCTTCCTGCCAAACAGGCCGAGGCCTGTAAGAATACATCCCAGGGATAGCGCCAGAGCAATAATGAATGTCGGCGCAGAGCCGATCAGTATGTAAGTAAATACCGCTCCCCCTATTACCGCGCCTAACGTCTCGTAAAGATAAACCCGGCCCAAAACAGCCTCTCTTTTTGTCTTATCAGACGCCACGGCGCAGGCCAGGCTGAACTGTCCGCCTATCACAAAACAAAGAACGCTCATTACGCTGAATGCGTATAAAACCGTCCCGACGGGCCCTATAAATTCCCCGAATGGGAACGCGCCCTTGCTTGCCCTTATTAATAATATCGTGGCTGGAAACAACAGCGAGATTGCCAGAAAACCGTGAGAGAAATATGCCGCGGCGGGCCGATCTTTTTTTAACAGGCGCCGGGCCAGCATGCTCCCCAGGCCGACCCAAAACAGCCAGGAAGATAAGAATGTCCCGAGGAAGAGTTCGTTGCCGTAAAAGAGGACTGACAGCTCCCTAAAGGCCACGAGCTGTGTCAGCATCGTCAAGAGGCCATAATACAAGTATATAAAGTTATACATGATCGATCCAAGAGTAAGTTCAGCGCGTCAATCCCGCTATCCCCGCAAATAAGAACCAAAGGCCGGAAAGCAGGGCCACC
>JAUYDB010000214.1 GCA_030691985.1 Candidatus Omnitrophota bacterium
ATCGGGCGGCATGAGGAAGAGGGTGGGGCTCGCCAGGGCCATATGCCTCCGGCCGCAGATTATATTATACGATGAGCCGACGACAGGCGTCGATCCGATAATGGGTGACGCGATAAACGATCTCATAGCGGAGCTTCACAAACAACTAAAGGTTACATCCATAGCCGTGACGCACGATATGACGAGCGCATACAAGATAGCCAACAGGATAGCTATGCTGTACAACGGAAAGATCATCGCGGTCGGCACACCGGAGGAAATTAAAAATACGAAAGACCCGGTAGTCCGCCAATTTATTACCGGCGCAAGCAAGGGGCCAATCACGGAGGGGATAGATTTCGAGCATTTAATAAAGTAGAGTGAAACAACAAGTTTTAGCGTATAGCGTGTAGCGTTTAGCGTATAGGAAAGTTGCGTGACTTACTATCCGCTATACGCTACACGCTAAACGCTAATCTTGTTGTCCGACTCTGCTACAGGAGGCATGATGGATAATATCAGGGCTTTTGAATTAAAGGTCGGCATATTTATATTGATAGGCATAGCCATACTTTTCCTGATAGTCTTTTCTATCGGGGATATCAACCTATCCAGGACAGGTTACCGCATAAGGGTGCTTTTTAACTTCGCAAACGGCATGGGCGGCACCGCGCCTGTCAGGCTCGCCGGCGTGGGCGTCGGCCAGGCCCAGGGGATAAAGGTTATCTATGATGAAAAAGAGAAGATGACTAAGGCGGAACTTACCGTGTGGATCAATGATAGCGCTAAGATTGAACGGGACGCCAAATTTACGATAAATACCCTCGGCCTTTTGGGTGAAAAATATCTGGAGATATATCCCGGCACTCCGGGCATAGGTTTCTTAAAAGCCGGCGATACGGTGATAGGCAAGGACCCTGTGCCCATGGAAAAGATCACAGAGAATATTTCTAGGCTTTCGGATTCCGTTACGGTCATAGTGGAGAGGCTCAAAAACGGCGAAGGCACTATAGGTAAATTATTGAAAGAAGACGCCATATATGATGATTTCAAGGCTATTGCGGGTAATTTTAAGGAGTTCAGTGAAGATATAAAGAGCCATCCCTGGAAGCTGCTGTTTCGGCCAAGAGGGGCGTAGCGTCATTATATAGACCGAAGACCTTATAGGTCTCTGGTCTACGGTCTGTGAGGGTTATACAAAGGAGCTAATATATGACTGTAATATTTTTGCGGACATTTTTTACGATATTAAGCAGCGTCGTCGGTTATTACATTGGGATGCTACTGGGGGGATTTAGCTCCGCCTCCGGTTTTACAGGCGCGGGACTCGGATTCCTCGGCGCCGGCGCGATAATCATTCTGGAGTTTGTTATGAGAAGGTTCTCGATAAGAAATCTATCCGCCGCGGTGTTCGGGCTCGTTTTCGGCTTCTTCATGGCCTGGATAATCACGGGTGTTCTCAAGATCATCCCTATGAGCATAGAATTATTTTCATCGCTTCAGATCATTCTTATACTCGTATTCTGCTATCTCGGAATGATAATAGCGATGCGGGGCAAAGACGAATTTAACCTGATCATACCATATGTCAAGTTTGTCAGGCAGGACAAGAAGGACGATATCGTGCTTTTGGATACTAGCGTAATAATCGACGGCAGGATCGCCGACATATTCCTGACGCGCTTTGTCGAAGGCAGGATCGTCATACCCAGATTCATATTGAGGGAACTTCAGCAAATAGCGGATTCGCAGGATGCCCTCAGGCGGAACCGCGGCAGGCGCGGGCTGGACATACTGAACAAGATACAGAAGAATCCTGCCCTCGACGTAAGGATACAGGAAGACGATTTTGCCGATATAAAGGAGGTGGACGCGAAGCTTGTAAAACTCGCGAAGGTTTTGGGCGCCAGGGTTCTTACGAACGACTTCAATCTGAATAAGATTGCCGAGCTGCAGGGGGTGACAGTGCTCAATGTAAATGATCTTGCCAACGCGCTTCGGGCGGTCGTCCTGCCCGGTGAAACCATGGATGTGAGGATCGCCAAGGAAGGCAAGGAATATAACCAGGGGATCGCATATCTCGATGATGGGACGATGATAGTCGTGGACAGCTCAAAGCACATGATAGGCCAGGCCGTAAAGGTCGTCGTGACAAGCGCCCTTCAGACATCCGCCGGCAGGATGATATTCGCCAGGCTGGAGGAATCTCATAGGCCCGGGCCCTGGAAGGGCAAGTGAAAACCATAGCGATCGTGCCGTCGGCGGGAGCGGGAAAGAGGCTCCGCTGTAAAATAAAAAAACCGTTTGTATTACTCGGCGGGAGGCCGCTCATATCCTATACGCTGAAGGCGCTGGAGGGCTGTGACGCTTTAGACGCAATAATAATAGCTTCCGAGAAGTCTTGCGTAAAAAAGTTTATGAGATTGGTAAAAAAATTACAACTTAAAAAAGTTATCGATGTCGTCACGGGGGGGAAGACGCGTTTTGAGTCTGTCAGAAATTGCCTTTGTAAAGTCGACCCCTCTTTTGGCCTGGTCCTGATACATGACGGCGCAAGGCCATTTGTAGAAAAAACGCTCATCAATAAGTCGATAGCCTTCGCAAAAAAGTTTGGAGGATGTATTGTGGCGGTGCCTGAAATAGACACCGTTAAACTTATAGGCAAGGGGCAGTTTATAACGAAGACCTTAGACAGGCAGAAGATTTTCAGGGCGCAGACGCCGCAGGTTTTCAGGCGCGACATTATAAATAAGGCCTATGCCATAAAAGGCAAAAGAAACATTACCGACGACGCGAGCCTCGCGGAGATTCTTGGAAGCAAAATAAAAGTCCTGAAAGGCTCTTATCGTAATATAAAGATAACGACAAAAGAGGACCTGAAGTTCGCGGAGGCGTTGTTGTGACGTTCGAAAACTCGGGTTTAGCTCTCAGCCGTCAGCCTTCAGCAAAAAAAAGCTGAAAGCTAACACAGCTATAGCGAGGCGAAAAATGAGGATCGGCATAGGCTACGACATACACAGGCTTGTGGAAGATAGAAAATTATTTTTGGGCGGCGTAGAGATACCTTACTGTAAAGGGCTTTTGGGATATTCGGACGGCGATGTTGTGCTGCATGCTATCGCAGATGCGATGCTTGGCTCTCTTTCGCTCGGCGATATAGGACAGCATTTCCCCGATACGGATCCGAAGAATAAAGGCATATCGAGCAGGGAAATATTGAAGAAGGTCGCCTCGATGGTATCGGAGAGAGGATTCGGGGTCCATAACGTCGATACCGTAATCCTGGCGGAAGAGCCGAAGGTGCATCCTTACCGGGACATGATGCGCGATTGCCTGGCCGAAGAATTAGCCGTGACGAGGGACAGAATAAATATAAAGGCTACCACCAATGAAGGCGTCGGCTCCATCGGCAAAGGCGAAGCGATAGCCGCTTACGCCGTCGTGAGTGTGACGGAGAGGGACATAAAATGCCAATCTGCATGAGCGCGCTTGCGATACTCATAATCGCCGCCACGATATTTTTGGCGGCGATAGCATTTATATTCAGGAAAGAAATAATGGCGACATTTGGGCGTGATCCGGCCGCCACGAGCTTCCTGGAGGTGCTTTTGACTTATTCGGGATTGCACGCGCTCATCTTCCACAGGGTATCGCACGCCCTTTATAAGATCGGCGTCCCGTTAATACCCCGCTCGATTTCCCAACTCTGCCGTTTTTTTACCGGCATCGAGATACACCCCGGGGCAAGGATAGGCGAAGAATTTTTTATTGATCACGGTATGGGCGTAGTCATCGGAGAGACGACGATAATAGGCAATAATTGCCTCTTGTATCAAGGCGTTACTCTCGGCGGAACCGGCAAGATCCACGGCAAGAGGCATCCCACCATAGGGAATAACGTTGTAATAGGCACAGGCGCCAAGGTGCTCGGAAACATAGCGATCGGCGACAACTCGTATATCGGAGCGAACGCCGTTGTCATAACTGACGTGCCGCCGAATTCCACGGTAGTCGGAGTCCCGGGAAGAATAACGAAACAGGACGGGAAGAAGATAGATCTGGGCCTCGATCACGTCCATGTCCTCGATCCCATACTGCAGGAGTTAGATGAGCTAAAAGAGAGGATCAAAAAATTAGAGAGATGAAGATATATAACTCATTAACGCGCAAGAAAGAGGAATTTGCGCCGATACGGCCCGGCAGGATAGGTATCTACGTCTGCGGCCCGACAGTTTATGACGAGCCTCATATAGGACACGCAAGAAGCGCATATATCTTCGATTGTATACGCCGGTATCTTAAATATCGAGGGTACAAAGTGACCTTTGCGCGAAAC
>JAUYDB010000218.1 GCA_030691985.1 Candidatus Omnitrophota bacterium
CGGGCTACCTTTTATATAATAAAGAAGTTCCTGTCTAACCCACATCCAGTTTTTTTGAGTGCCGAACCCTCTTTGGTTTCTTACTGTAATTATGTTCTTGGGTTTTATCTCTTTGAACTTTCTCATCAATATAATAAAATCGGGCAGAGGCTGGAAATTATCCTTATAGTCCGCTCCCATCCATGTATAAAAATGGGCGTCATTGTCCATAGCATCAATCGCATTTTCTACCCACTTCTCTGAAAATTCTAAATATTTCTTCAGGTCTATCTTAAAGAGATTTTTTGTATTTGCATTCCCAACTACAACGTTATATGGCGGGTCGTTTACTACTAATTTGGCTTTTTTATCACCGATTATTTTTCTAACGTCTTCTTCTTTTGTGGCATCCAAGACACCAACTTTATGCCCACTCACGGGGTCTTCCCATATCTCCCCATATTTCAATCTGCAAAATGGCAATAGTTTTGATTTCAACTCTTCGTTAAAATCAAGTCTCTTAAGACCCTCGCTGGTCATCCCACCGTTGGTATCTTGTTTCTTATGTGCAGTTTCATTGCCGAATAAGTCTATTGTATTACTTTGTGTCTTCATAAGTTACCTATCTTTGTCTATATTATATCACTTCCTGTAAAAAAAGAACCTTTTTGTATGTTTTTTATCACACTCTCATATTATAACTATAAATTCCCCCTTCGGTTTATGCGATTTGAAATGTTCGAGCGCGCTCGAAACTTTTTCCCGCCGCACCTCCTCAAATTTCTTTGTAAGTTCTCTCGCGAGCACAATATCCACATCGCCGTAAATTTCCATAATTGCCACGAGCAGCTTCACAATCCGGTGCGGGGATTCGTAGAGCACGACGGTCCTCTTTTCTGAGCGCAGTTTCTCTATCTGGTTTTTCCTCTTTAGGGATTTATTGGAAAGAAATCCTTCGAAGCAGAAGCTGTCGGCGGGTTTCCCGGAGGCCGTGAGGGCCGTCAGAAAGCCGGACGGGCCCGGTATCGGTATGATCAGGATACCGCTATCAATGCACATGCGGATTATCCTGTATCCGGGATCCGAAATGCCGGGTGTGCCGGCGTCTGAAACGAGCGCGACGGATTTCCCCTCTTTCAAAACCTTCAACAGGTAATCTGTTTTCTGAACTTTGTTATGTTCAAAATAGCTCGTCGTCGGGGTTTTGATGTCGTATCTATCAAGGAGTATTCTGGTGTGGCGCGTGTCCTCGGCGGCTATCAGGCCGACCGTTTTAAGCGTTTCGATAGCCCTTAAAGTGATGTCTTTGAGATTACCGATTGGGGTTGATACAATGTAGAGAGTGCCGGTCATGTTGCCTCGTTATAGCTGTGTTAGCTTTCAGCTTTCAGCTTTTTTGCTGACGGCTGATAGCTGACAGCTAAACTGAGTTTTCGACTCTATTCAACAGTCACAGACTTCGCCAGATTCCGCGGTTGATCGATGTCGCAGCCGAATTCTCTGGCTACATAATAAGCGAGAAGCTGAAGCGGTATCACGACAAGAAGCGGGGAGAAGAGCTCCTCGGTTTTCGGGATCTCGATCAGGTAATTTATATTATAATGGAGTATCGTTTTGTCACCTTCAGTCGTTATGGCGATGACTATCCCGCCGCGCGCCTTGACCTCCTGAATATTAGAAAGCATCTTGTCGTATGTCTTCGATCGCGTCACTATACAGACCACCCACGGATTCTCGTCTATGAGCGCGATCGGGCCGTGTTTCATCTCCCCGGCCGGATATCCTTCGGCGCTTAAATAAGATATCTCTTTCAGTTTGAGCGCGCCTTCGAGGGCGTTCGGATAGTTGATATTGCGCGCCAGATACAGGAAGCATGATTTGTTGTGTTTTTGCAGGTAATACCTTTTAAATTCCTGGGCATAGGCGGCCAGGATATTATATTCTGATTTATATTCATCGAGGAGTTCTCCCATGAGGGCCGGCATTTTTTTAAACTCCCTGATCAAAAGCCCGAGCTTTCCGGGTGAGACGGTTTTTCTTATTCCGGCCAGATACAGTGTAAATAGATATAGTATGGCGAGCTGCGCGGTATATGCCTTCGTCGAGGCAACGGCGATCTCCGGCCCGGCGTGAGTATATATAACGCCGTCGGCCTCCCTTGCGATGGAACTGCCCAAAACGTTGCATATGCCGAGGACCTTTGACCCCCTCTTCCTGGCCTCTCTAAGGGCCGCGAGGCTGTCCGCCGTTTCGCCGGATTGAGACACGATAACCACCAGCGTATCTTTGTCCACTATCGGATTACGGTATCGGAACTCGCTAGACGTGTCGACCCATGAGGGAAGGCCTGCGTATTCTTCAAGCATGTACTTGCCCGTGAGGCCGGCGTGATACGCTGTGCCGCAGGCGACTATCGCTATCCTTTTAACGCGCCTCAAGTCTGACGTTTTTATCTTCAGCTCTTCAAAAACTATTCCGCTGTTGTTTAACCGCTCTTCCAGAATATTCTTCAATATATGGGCCTGCTCGAATATCTCTTTAAGCATAAAATGGTCATAACCGCCCTTTTCCGCCTGGGCTATATCCCATTTTATCTTCGTCGGCTTTTTGCGTATAACACGACCGGAGAGGTCTCTAATCCTGATACTGTCTTTAGTTAATCCGATCACCTCGTGGTTCTCCAGATATATCACTGTATCGGTATAGTCGAGGACCGCCGGCACGTCGCTTGCCAGAAAATTTTCTGATTTGCCGAGCCCGATGATGAGCGGCGAGTCGCATCGCGCGCCAACCAGCTTATCCGGCTCATTTTTATGTATAACGGCTATGGCGTAGGAGCCTTTCAACAGCTTCACGGCTTTTAACACGGCTTCTTCTATATCGCCTTTATAAAATTTCTCTATTAAATGCGCGATTATCTCTGTGTCGGTTTCGGAAACGAACTTGTGGCCTTTTTTGGAAAGCGCCTTTTTCAGCTCAAGATAGTTCTCTATTATGCCGTTATGGACGACCGCTATCTTGCCGGAACAATCAAGGTGGGGGTGGGCATTCGTGTCGCTGGGGACGCCATGGGTCGCCCATCTTGTGTGGCCGATGCCGAGAGTGCCTTCGAGCGGATTATTCTTAAGCTCTTCTATCAGGGCGCGAAGCTTGCCCTGCTTTTTGACCAGGCACAGCTTATTATCTTTGAGCGTAACTATACCCGCCGAATCGTAGCCCCTGTACTCCAGGCGGCTTAGCCCCTTAATCAGCACATCCTGCGCTCTTCTATCGCCTATATACCCGATTATTCCGCACATAATACCTCAAATCCATAATTTAATAGCTGTATTATAGTCTATGCATTATATTATATCAAGGATTTACTGGATGCTTTACAAATCGTAAAGGTGACTGTCACCTTTACTTAAAAAGGGGTCTGACCCCTTTTTATAGATAGCTTGCTATGCCAAAAAATGGGGTCAGACCCATCCAATAAGCAATAAACGCGTTGGGTCAGACCCCATTTTATCATCGTCTCTTATAACGCTGGACTGCTGCCTTTTTTTAGGATGGCCCCAAAATCCTAAACATCAAGACAGAATATTGGGAAGATCCTTAAGCGCATCTACTATGGGGATAATATCCACCACGCCTTCGCGCATAACCCGTTTCCCGCCGTAAATAAAATATGCTTTTGACATCGGATAATCTTTACAAAACGACGTCAAGGCGTTCGTCATCGGCTTCATCACTCTGCCGGCGCGCTTAACCTCAAATGCCCGGATGCCGCGATTGCCATAAAGCACGAAGTCAACTTCGGTATTATACGCCGTTCTCCAGTAATAAAAAGTATATCCTAAGTCAAGAGCATCGTTAACAGCCATAAGCTCCTGTAAAAATAATGTCTCGAAACCGGCCCCTTCTATCTGCTCGGGCATATCAAGCGGGCCTTTAGGGCGTAAAACTCTGTATACTCCGGTATCAAAGAAATAAAATTTGGGGTGTGCCGCCATCCTGCGTTTAGCCCTCTTGGCAAACACGGGAATTCTATATGCTATCAGAAGGTCTTCCAATATGGCAAAATAATGTTCGACGACTTTTCTTTCTACGCCGCATTCATTAGCTACGTTAGAAATGTTAAGAACGGATCCCTGAGAAAAACTTGCCGCTTCCAGGAATCGTGAAAATGCCGCCAAGTTTCTTGTGAGCCCTTCCTGCCGGATCTCTTCCTCCAAGTATGTTTTTACGTAGCTTTCGAGATATTTTTTTGGATCTGATTCGATATAGGCGGAAGGCAGTTGACCAAAGGCAAGCGAATGGTCGAGGTCAAAGTCTTTTCCAAGCTCTCCCGCAGTAAGCGGATGCATCGCATAGGTAAGAGCACGTCCTCCGAGAAGATTAAAACCTTTGCGTCGTAATTTACGGGCGCTCGAACCTGTAAGAATGAACTTATACTTATATTTTTCTATAAGACGGTGTACTTCGTTTAATAGTTCGGGTACGCGTTGGACCTCGTCGATGATTATCCAGTCACCGGCATTCCGCGGAATAAAGTTTTCCAGCCGCTGGGGATTCGCCAGAAGATCGTTAAAAAGTTCCGCTTCTAACAGATCCAAATATAAGGCTTTCGGGAAGGCAGTTTTCACCCATGTAGTCTTGCCAGTGCCGCGGGGGCCGAATAAAAAGAAACTCTTCGCTTTTGGGGCTTTTATCAGTCTGGAATACATACTTCCATATTACACGTATTTTTGGAATTGTCAAGTATAAAAGCGCTTTTGCGGTCTTTATTAAAGCGCTTCATCAATGGATTGCCATGGTAAAGCAAATACTTTTTCGCTCAACTTAACCTTGCGCGGAGCCTGGCATACAAGAAAGCCTGTCTTTGCTGATTTGTATTCTGACAAAAAAACTTCAAGGTGTCTTATATCGCTTGAGGCGGGGTTATCTGTGCATTTAACTTCTATTGGAGTATATGAACCATCATTGTCAATTACCCAATCTACTTCGGGGCCGTCCGGATCCCGCCAAAACTTGAGCCTTGCTCCATGGCCTTTTATGCGTATGGCCCTTAGAAGCTCAAGGCCTATGAATTGTTCGAACAATATCCCTATGTTAGCCCTGGGGAGCCTCGTCCCTTCATGAGCCGCAATTCGTCTTACGCCAAGATCAAAGAAAAGATATTTCTCGGATTTTGTGAGTTTCTTCCGTGTCTTACTTTGGGTCAATGGTTCGATCCGTTCGGCGATAAGGCAGTCAACTAATATCCGGTAGTAAGCGCCTATAGTGGTATGAGAAACACCTATCTCCTGTGACAATTTCCTTAAATTTACGATCCCGCCTGATTCGGAGGCAGCCAATTCTAAAAATCTCGCGAAATCTCCTAAGTTCCTCACGGCGGCCTCGGCCCTTATCTCTTCTTCCAGATAAGTCGTCACGTACGATTCAAGGTCGGATTCTCTATCCGCCTGTTTATCAACGCAAAGTATTCCTGGTAACGATCCGTAGAAAAGCCGTTCATTCAAATCTTTTGCCGGAACTTCTTGTAAATTGAACGGATCCATGCGAAACGCGACAACCCGCCCGGGTACAAGATTAATATTTGCCCCTCTGTGAAGCTTACGCGCGCTTGAGCCTGTGATTATAAAGCTTGCTACTTGCGCATCGCTCAAATCCTGGACAACGTCAAGGATGACCGGGACCTTCTGGACTTCATCCAAGATAACGAGCGGCCGCTTACCCGACTTTAAAGGTATCAGCGCTTCAACTTCTCCTTTAAGAAGCTGCGGGGATTTTTCATATCTCTGCCTGACTTCGGGCTGGACGAATGAAACCGAAAGATCATGATCAAATCTGTTTATAAGCGTAGTCTTACCCGTTTGCCTCGCCCCAAGCAGAAGAACGCTTTTACCGCGGCTGAGCGCGTGCCTGATACTGTCTTCTATTAACCTTTTAACGTATTTCATGCTTTCAATTATCGCCGAAATTGGATTGCTTGTCAACAAAATTCTTTACAAATTATATTCATCGCTTGTAACCAAAACGCGCCCATAATGATATAAAATCGCGCTAACAGTTCAGCCATCAGAAGAACTTTCGACGTAGGGGACATTTAAATGTCCCCTACGATATCGTCGGGTTGCTTGCAAGAAAATGGGTGTCCCACAAAGTGACTGTCACCTTTATTTCCCTCCTTTATTTTGCGTCTTTGGTGACATCCAGAAACGGCTCGCCGCCCATCATCTCGATGCGCTTAACGTCCGGAGCGGCAAAATCGAGCGCCTTCATGTCTATCTTGCGTATGGTCAGGTTCCCGTAGGTGCGGAAATAGAATATCTTGTTCGTAACGTCATGTCCCGTCGTCCATGTCGTATGGTCATAGTATTTGCTGCCGTCGGCGGACTTACTGACCGACGCGCCCATTGGTATATCAACGGTATTCAGGATATGGAATACAAGGTTCGCCCCTTCCACTGCGTCCGCTACCGGCTGCGCTGCATAGACCATCGCCGTCGCTCTGATAAAACGGCTGGGGGGCGTATAATCACCCGGGAGTCCGTGAAGCCCCGAACCCTGCCCGATAGAAGTGACGACATAATCACCCAATTTCAATGAATCGACATTCACATTGGTAAGATTCACGTAGTTGCGCAAGTTAGCCAGATGCCAGCCGAACGGCGGGCTATTGGTCGCGACACCTACAGGATTGTCATATATGTGGAGCTCGCCTTAGCCGTGACGCGGAATGACGTGCAGGCGCACGCCGTCTGCGAGATAAAAAACGCCGGGCTTACCACAAATGATACAATTGCATAAGCGTTTCTTCTCATGCTGCACCATCCTTTCTTTTTACCGGCCCGAAAAATATTTCCTTAACCCTGTCGGCGCCGATGACACGGGCAAGTTCGACTGCCGAGCAGTAGAATAATAACAGCACTGTAAGCCATATCTCCCGCGCCCAAAACGCGGGCCATACGACATCGGTCTTTAAATGCTCATATCCGGCGGCCGCATTTCCATACTGACGCGACTGGTGAAGAAGCTCTTCGATAAAAAGAAACAGGAATGTGATCGCGCCGAAGACTATCGTCTTCAAAACGGCGTTCCAGACGAGCGGCTTCTTCGGGTATAGGTTAAGGAATGGCAATTTATCGGCTATCAGGATCGCCTTCGCGACGACAAGCGCTCCGATCACGGCAATGGCGGTTGCATGGGTGGTTATGCCGTAAGCCTTGAGCGTCAGCGCCCTCGTGATGACAAGCACGTGGAACATTATAACGAAGAAGATGAACGCCGGCAAAACCTCCACGAATTCTTTTTTGATACGGGCGATGGCCTTATTCATGCGCTCACCTGGATCATTGTCTATCTTTCATTTGCTTTGTCACGTCCGTAAAGGCAAAACCTTCGGCCATAGTTATTATTTTAGGATTCGCAGCTTATGCCTTTCTTCCCTTCGGGTGCATTGGTGGTAAACCGCTTAAGCGCCGGTTCAAACATGATCTGTGAATGGGCATCCATAGCGTACTCATTGGCGCTCGCGATAATGACCGTGCCGTCTTCAGCCTTGATCTGAAAATCGGTGCAGGCGCCCGCAACGCAGGCGGCCTGCAATAATAACGCTATCGCGCATATCGTCTTTATACATCTATCCATAGCCGCTCCTTTCGTTACGCATATATTATCCGGCGTTCCCCTCCGACAATATTAACGGAGGCGCCTTCTTCCATTTATAGCCGTTAACGGCATCCTCGCAACACCTATCAAAGGGCCTCTTCATGCGGGGAATAATAATGCTGACATGAACGGCTTGCGCTCCTTGAACCTGATAAAAAATGGGGCAAGCATGGCCATCTTCCGTAGCGCCTATGCCGTTTTTTTATATCAGAAATTTGCGCTGGCCTCGAATCCGAGGACAAGCGCATCGTTGATGTTGCTTTGCCCGTTCGGATTTATTATGTATTGTATATCCGGCGTTATATAAAACCACGGCCCTAACTGGAACCTGTGGTTAAATTCAAGTATCATCTCATCGCTTTGGCCCGCGAGCTCTTCGCTGAAATGCCCTAGGATAAAGCAGAAAGCCGTAACGTCGCGGTTACGGTTGGGCGGCAGGCCCTGATACACCATGCCTGTCGCTATCTCGTATATCTGGATATTAATATGCTCCTGGGGAGCGAGGGTGACGCCGGTCCATGCGCTAAGCCCTTTTGGCCTGTCCATCGGTATCGCAGTCTGCTGATGATACGGTTTTTTGCGCTGCTCGGCGAGCAG
This sequence comes from Candidatus Omnitrophota bacterium, assembly GCA_030691985.1. Taxonomy (GTDB): domain Bacteria; phylum Omnitrophota; class Gorgyraeia; order 2-01-FULL-45-10; family 2-01-FULL-45-10; genus JAUYDB01. Next base: position 8,233 of record JAUYDB010000218.1, read on the forward strand.
GGCTCCGGAACGCATATGTGGCGGGCCCTCATGCTCCGGCCATTCCCCTTTGTAAATCATCTGATCGGCCATGATATAATAACCGCTATTCCCGTGCCGCCGCTTGGACAGATCGGACAAATCGTTAAAACGGCTGGACGCGTAATAGGCGCCGAAAGCGGCGCTGCCCGGAAGGCCGGGCTTATCCTTATCATGCCCGTGCTTATACGTGAGCTGGGCGACGGCCAGATATCCCTCATCCATGTCAAAACTAAAATCCGCGCCGTGGTTATTAGGCTTTCCCGCATTTGTGTCGGCGTCGTATATACCGGCCACCAGGCTCCAATCACTGTTCGGCTGATATGTAACGCGCGTGCCCCATGCTGTCGTTCTGTAGTGCGGAAAGAATACGTCGGAGGTAATCGCGGCCAGCCTGCCGTTAACTGCGCTCGTCAGGTAGTACTGGAAAAAAGGCGATACGGCGAAGATATCCCCGGCAAAGATGCGGCCCACCTCGAAGACAAACGCGTCATCCAGGACGGACAGTGAAAGATCGAGCTCCCCGAAATAGTAGTTACCGGACGTGTATATCTCCTGGGGGTTGTAGAAAGACCCTATCGCGGCCGAAATATCACGCCCTGATGCCAGGAAATTGCTCACTTTAAGCGCCAATCCTTTTATGGAGACGATCTCCTGGAGATCCAGCGCGACGCCGAGGGAGAGAAAGCCGGAGAATTTAGCGGTTTGCTTGAGTCCGCCCGCAGGATTACCGCTTATGTCGGTGGTGTAATTACATGATACGGATGCTCCTTTTCCCTTAAGAGCATCACGGGATCCTCCCCAATCACCTGTCGCTGCAGGCTGCGACATCCAGGAATCGAACCATGAAATGTCCCGGGCGGCATGATTGTCCGCAGCCAGCGCGGCCGCCGCTATAAATACGAAGAATATGGTGTTGATAATTTTTTTCATCCGGGCTATTTCATAAAATACTTTTTAAGCCACTCACGAGAGCTGTTTTCCTGCGCGAGAGCCAGCATCAGCAATATTCGCGCCTTTGCCCCCGTCAGGTCGCCGCCCGGTACGGCGCCCGCCTTTTCGAGCGTCGCGCCGCCGCCCTGGTCACCGTACATCGGCCAAACGCCGCTATTGAAGACAGTGGTAGTTATGACAACCGGCACTGCTTTGCCGAGAGCGTATTTGACCGCTTCAAAAACTTGCGCATTGACGTTGCCCGCGCCCACTCCTTCTATCACGATCCCTTTGACGCCCCGGTCCACCGCATATCGTACGAGAGCGCCGTCATCGCCGGCGAAAGTTTCGAGAAGCGCCACTTCAGGCAATTTTGCCGGAAGAGTAAGTTTTTGCCGGACGGGGGCGTCGTTAAAACGGGTGACCCGCCCCATGCATATATATCCGAGATACCCTTTCTCGCCGGAATCGAACGTCTGGACGTTCGTTGAATTGGTCTTCCGCACGTTTCTGGCAGAATTAACATACTGATTGAGCGTAACGGTGACTCCCCAGCCTTTCGCCTCTTCCGAGCAGGCCTGTATAACAGCGTTCAGGATATTCGCCGGACCGTCCGGTGAAACGTCAGAGGCGTCGCGCATCGCTCCGACGAAAACTACGGGCTTATCGCTCTTAAGCGTAAGGTCCAGAAAATACGACCCCTCAGCCATTGTATCCGTGCCGTGGGTCACCACAACGCCTTTTATCGCCGGGTCCGCGAGGATGCCGTCGACGGTCTTTGAAAGCTTTGCCCACATCTCGGGCGTCATCTGCGAGCTGTCGATGTTTGAAAACTCGACGACCTTTATGTTGGCTATTTTGGAAAGGCCCGGAACGGCCTCGGCAAGGTCCTTGCCCGATACCGCGGGCACCGCGCCGCCGGTCTTCGGATCGAGTTTTTCGGCTATCGTTCCGCCCGTGGTCACTACAGCTACCGTAGGCAGATCGGCATACGAACTCTCGGCAAAGAAGACGTAAAAGACCATGCAGCATACTAAGAAAACGGCGTACCGTAACGGTTTCATAATCCCTCCAAGGTTGGCGCTGCCATATCTACATAAGGTTGACAATAAGAGCCCCGCAGACGGTCAGGAGAACGTTCGCAAAGGCATACGGAGCGGCATAGCCCAATACGGCCAGAGGGCTATTGGACACTTCGATGATCACGTTAAGCGAGGCTGTACAATCATGCGCGCCTGTCGCCGCCCCGAACAGCAAGATCGGATTCATCTTGATGACCTTCAACCCGACAAATAGGATCGCTATTATGGGCAGGATCGTTACCGCGATCCCTCCCAGGAAGACCGAAAGGCCTGTCGTCTTTAATGCTTGCAGCGCTTGCGGGCCCGCTAACACGCCTACACAAGCTACGAAGAGGTTCAGTCCGAGATCGCCCAGGATCCACTGCGCGCCTCCCGGAATCTGCCCGAATGTCGGGTGCATCGACCTGAGCCATCCGCAAAAAAGCCCGGCTACCAAAACTCCGCCGCCTGTGCCCAGAGTCACCGGAATTCCGAATATCGGCACGACTATAAGCCCCAGCAGCGTACCGACTATGCATCCGATCGACACAGTAACAAGATCGGTGACGGTAGTAGGCCTTTCGGCATACCCCAGAAGATTGGCGGCCCTTTCCACGTCATCCTTCGCGCCTATCAGCGTTAAAATGTCGCATTTATGGACCACGGTATCCCTCATTATCGGCAGATCGTACCCCTGCCTGGTCGCTTTACGCAAAAATATCCCATGCGCAAGTTTGAGCTTGCCAAGCTCCCCGAGCGTCTTGCCGGCAATGTCTTTATTCAGGACGCATACGTCCATCATCTCACCGGCGACATCTATGACATTCGCCCGGTCGACCTCCGGCCCTATCAGCTCATCGGCATGCGTCAGCTGGGCGGTCGCTCCAAGCACGAGAAGCGTATCCTCGCGCGCTATGGCCGTCTCCGGGGCGCATTCGATGACATTCCCGCCCCTCTTTATCTTGTCTATCGCGACTCTCTCGGGAAACAGGGCCTCTATCTGGGAAACGCTCTTACCTATGACTGCACCGTTCAATGCCGTATAAGCCCTCATGTCGAGACGATTCGTCCATGAGAAATACTCCTGGGCATCTTCATCGGATCCCGAGCCTCCCATCATTTTTTCCAGATTCCTGGCTTCAGCTTTGAGATCTATTTTTAATAAGCCTGGCGCCATTTTAAGCAGGATGATCGTCCCCGCAGTGCCAAATATATAAGTGATCGCGTATGCGACCGCCATATTGGAATTAAGCAGGTTCTTTGCGTCCGCGGAAAGTCCCAGATGCTTGATGGCGCCCTCTCCCGTACCGAGAACAGCGGAGGTAGTCATTGCGCCGGCGAACATGCCCGCGGCAGTGCCTTTATCGAAATGCATCAGTTTGCCGATAAATATTGTCGCTGCGATCGAAGTAAAGACGACCACCAGCGTCAGCCAAAGATAATTTAACCCGTCTTTCTTGAGCGAGCCGAAGAACTGCGGGCCGACCTTGTAACCCACGGTAAATATGAATAGCGCAAAACTTATGTTCTTTACGAGCGGCGGGACCGTTACGCCGACCTGGCCGACGACTATGGCCGCCAGCAGGACAGAAGCGGTGGAGCCTAGCGTAAAACCGAATATCTTAAGCCGCTTGCCTGCGAAATATCCGACGGCAAGCGCGAGAAAAAGCACTATCTCAGGATTATTGCGCATGATCAGTACGATATCATGCATCATATAAACCTCCTATTATTTGGATTTTTTCCACGTATCATAATAATCCGCCAGCAGTTCGCTTATACCCTTGCCGATAGCGGCGTATGCGACGTCATCGAGGTTTGCGAGCGACACCCTGACCGACATGTTGGGCGCGTCGAAACCTCCGCCGTCCATCAATACGATCGATTTTTCATCGGCCAGGCGCCATACAAAATCTATCGGCTCAAAACTCTTGACCAGATACTCCGCAAAGTCGGCGCCGTAGCGCGTCTTCGCGAGCTTAGGGATATCGATCGTCGTATAGTAGTGAGCGTCGCAGGAGTTGTCCGGATGCGGTATGCCGACGGCGGCATAGAGGGTCTTGAACCGTGCGGCCACAATATCCTGCGCCATGCTCTTATAGGCGCCTTTCTTGTCAATAAGGCAATGGAGTGAGAACATGACCATCAACACCTGCTGCGGGGTCGAGAGGCCCGCGGTGTGGTGGAGCGCCACTGACCGGGAGTCGGCGACCATGCGGTCGATGACCTTCATGTGGTCCGGATCCAGCTCGACGGTGCAATACCGTGCGTGGAGTTCCTCCTTATCGGCCGCCGGCAGCGAAGCGATGCGCTTATCGAAGATATTATCCCGGTGTATCCCTATGATCCCGAGGCGCCAGCCTGTCGCCCCGAAATACTTCGAGAACGAATATACTAAAATGGTGTTATGCGGCACCGCGGCCGCCAGCGACCTGAAGCCGTTGACGAACGTCCCGTAGACATCGTCGGTCAGGACTATGAGGTCCTTGCGGCGCGTTCGGACGAGCTGGGCTATCTTATCCAGCGACTTCTGCTGCATGCTGACGGACGTCGGATTGGAAGGATTGACCAGGAAGAAGGCCTTCACGGCCGGATCGGCGAGTTTTTCTATTTCCGCGTCCGGGTACTGCCAGTCGGAATTTTCGTCCTGCTTCACCTCAAGTTCAACTAGCTCGTAATCATTAAGCCTCGGTATCTCTATATAAGGAGTGAAGATCGGAGTGCCCAGCGCTATCTTATCGCCTTTGCGGATGAGTTTGTTCTCCGAAAGGGTCGTGAAAATATAGTCCATCGCCGCGGTGCCGCCTTCAGTGGCGAAGAGATCGAACGTCCCGATGGACGTATCGCCGCCGAGCATCTCCTGGGAGAGATACGCATGGACTATCTGTTCGCATAGCGTAAGCATCCTGTCGGGCGTGGGATAATGGTCCCCGAGGATGGCGTCGACCATCTCGTAGATAAACGCGTCACCGTCTATCTTCAGGACGCCGCGGGCATACTCGAATATCTCCCCGAGGAATGCGACACCTGGGGCGCCGGCATTCTTCGCTAAGAAGCCCTTAAAACGCTGAGACAGCCCTTCTTTCTCGGCGACAGTCCCAAGGCCCGGCCTGTGCGGCGCTCTCCCCGATTCCCCGAGCGCGAACATGCCGAATTGAAAGAACCCCTGGCGCGGCGCGACCGCCACCCAGTTCGGATTGCCGCGTCCGGCGTTAAGCATTATTCTTTCGCGGTGGCCCTCGGCCATGCTAACAAGCTTATTCTTCAGCTCAAACGGGCTTAAGGCTTCATAACCTTTTTCTTCTGCCGATCTCTGCATGGCTATCCCCTTTCTTATTGCTTCTTGTAAATATACACGATAAGTACGGTCAAGACAAGAGCGGAGGGAATTGGGGGACATAATGCCTATTTCCCTGCACAAAATCCCAAGGAAATAGGCATTATGTCCCCTGATTTCCCAGATTTCTCATCTTAAGTAGCGGAATATTGAGGCGCTGGCGGAAGGATTCGCCTTTCAGCAGGTTCTGTTTGCGCCAGGCAAGACAGTTGCGGGGATGGTTTCCCTTCTCGTTCACAATATTTGAGGAAGCAAGGTGCAGGGTGTGTTTACCATAATAAGAGTTTACCTTATCTATGGCAATGCTTATATTCTTCAGGTTCTCTATTCTTACAGGATCTTCGAACAGGTCCCTGGAATCCGCCCCTTCATCCATTATGTCAGATAATATGACACCGCTTGATCTGTAAGCGGCGCCATCCTCAAATACATGTTCAAATAATCGGCTGCACAGCTGGGTAAAGTCAAGAGTTGATGACGAATGGCGCGTAAGCCGCCCTTCCATAGCGCAGTGGGAAAAGTCCGTCCTCCTCAAATATGCGGTAAGATTCCTGGCGCTTAAATTATGGCGCCTTAATTTTATAAAGGCGGATTCCATATTACGCATAAGCTGGCCTTTTACGAATTCTTTATTATCGGATGCGGGCGAGAATGTCTTGGTCTTACTTATGGTCAGATACCTCTCTTTCGCTTCTGTCACTAACCTATAGACGGGCATACCGCGAAGTTCGCACCACAGTTCCCGGCCTATCTTGCCGAGGAGTTTCTGCGCAAAGTCCTGCGGCTTCTTTATATAGTCCAGAACGGTTCTCACCCCGCTTTTATTTAACAGGGCCGCGGTATTTGGCCCAAATCCGCACACTTTTTCAAGGGGCATATCTTTTAAAAATTCATGAAGTTTATAGCCTGGGATGCAGGTAAATCCGTCCGGTTTATCTGTTTTTGAGGCAAGTTTCGCGAGGGTCTTTGACAGACTTACTCCGACAGAGACTGTTATGCCGAGATCTTCCTCCATCGCCTCTTTTATCCTGCGCGCTATGGCAGGATAGGATGCCCTGTATAACCGCCTTAAACCGGTGAGATCGCAGAACGCTTCATCGATAGAGTATTCCTCAACATCCGGAGTAAAACGCCTTATTATTGTGAACATGCGGCTTGAGTAGATACTGTATAGTTCATAATCGCTTGGCAGGACGATCAATTCCGGGCATATCTTTCCGGCCTCGGTGAGCCTCATACCGCGTTTTATACCGCGGGCTTTGGCCTCATAACTCGGACATGATACTATGCCGCGCTCCTTGCCTGTGACAATGGGTAAATTTTTCAGTTTGGGATCGCGCGCTGATTCGCAGGATGTAAAGAAGGCATCGCAGTCTATATGGGCTATGGCGATCGGATAAGACGAAAGCATGACGAAATCAGGCGTCTTATTTATATTTGCGGACATTTGCTATGACCACGCCGCCTACCGTAAGCTCCGAGCGGGGTTCTATGAGAGGGTATTTCTTATTGGCGGCTCTTAAGACAACCCTATCTTTATTTTTTTCAAAATATTTCAATGTCCACTCACCGTCAACAGATGCTATGACTATGTCTCCATTTTTAGGGCTTAAGTTTCGCTGAACGAGGACGAGGTCTCCGGGGCGGATACCCGCATCTATCATGGAATCGCCTTCGACTTTCAACAGAAACGTCGCCTGGGGATTCGATATGAGGTATTCATCAAGGCTTATAAGATCTGTCATCTCCTCTTCGGCCGGATTGGGAAAACCTGCCTGTATAAAACCGAGAAGCCTTACCGGTTTCTGGAGTTTCGACGGAAGGAGACGGCCGAGCCTATCCTTAGAGAAGAGCCCTTCACTGATAAGGCCGGAGACTCTTTTATAAACAGCGTTCTTCGAGCGCAGGGAGAAGATTTTCAGCATCTCGGAATAAGACGGCATCCTCTTGTGGCGTGAATAAAAATTATTTATCTTTTCGGCATATTCTTTTAACCGGTCTCTATCCATAGCGGCTATTATTGTAGTGAACATTCGTTCACCTGTCAAGTAAAAAAAGTAAATCGGGGGACACAATACCTGTTTCTCTCGAGATAGCTTATGGAGAAATGTAATAGATCAGAGTTTTAAGAGCCGGTAATAAAAAGGGGTCTGACCCAACGCATCTATTAAGCCGTGAATGGGTCTGACACTTTTTTATAGATAGCTTGCTATGCCAAAAAATGGGGTCAGACCCATTCAATGAGCAATAAACGCGCTGGGTCAGACCCCATTTTTCTTATAGAACTGAACTGTTACGGAGAAATAGGTATTGTGTCCCCCAATTTCCCAACTGTCAGGCAATGGCCTTGCTCGGGATGAGACAGGACTTTTGCAATGGTCTCAATTTCCAAAATCGACTTTTAGGACTCGGCCATCCGCGAAAACCATCTTCATATATTTTGTCTTCACAGGTTTAATATTCAAGGCAAAATACCTGTCTTTGAAATTTGTTTTATAGGTCCAAGTCTCCGTTTCAATGTCTGCCGATTTTGATTTTTTTATAGAGTCGGGCGGGCCGAATTCATTCATGATATAGTCCTTGCTGTAGCCGGTCAACACCGGCTGCTCGTTTATCGCCTTTACCATGTTTTTGCATTGCCTCATCGACGGCACGCATCCCGCAGCGAAGAGACACAAAGATAATATGCATAAAATTACTATGGATCTCATATCCCCCGCCTCCTTTAATTGCTATTTAATATCCTTGAGCTTCTAACCTGACAATTCTAACCAGGTTAGAATATGGCTAAAAAAACGGGCAAGCTGGATTTTTCTAAATATATAATGGAACCAGCCTGCCCTTGGTTTTGTATTTTTTATCTACTATTCCACTACGGTTACCGATTCGGTCTTCTCGGCTCCATTCTTGCCTGTGACATACTTAACCACTACCTCGGTGCCATCTTTAAGCTGCTTTAACGGAATGGTATTCATAGCCGCGTCAACTATCTTCACGGTCGAATCTATCGGAAACATCATCGTCTTGCCGGTTTCGTCCAATACCGTAACGGAAGCTTTTGAGGCTCCCTCTGTCGTATCTGCCGCGCCTAACGTGACCACATTCACTACCTTTCCTACAAATGTTCCTGCTGCCTCTACGGTCGCGCTTACAGGCTCGGTCGCTTTGGGCGATGCCTCTTCCGCGGCATAGCATAGCGAAGCCGCGCATACAAGCGCCAGAACCGTTATCAAAGTCTTCTTCACCGCACTCACCTTCCTTTCTTTTTATTATTACCCCGCCCTTACCCGGAGCAAGGCAATGATTAATATAGTATACCCTATAATACACCGGCTGTCAAATTACGTCGCCGAAACTTATATTCATATCCCGGGCCGCTAACAACAGCGGGTGGTCGGCCGGAACCAGTTTAAGTTTCGCTATCGCCTTCTTGATGGAGGCGGCCGTCATGTGCCCGTCCTTCAACGCCGCCATAAACCCGAATTTCTTGTCTATGACAAGCTCGAGCGCTTTACTGCCGAATAAGGTCGCGAGATTCCTGTCAAAAGGCGTCGGCGTCCCGCCCCTCTGGACGTGCCCGAGTATCGTCGCGCGCGTCTCAAGATTGGCCATCTTTTCTATATCCTCGGCGAGCCGGTTCGCCACCCCGCCAAGCCGGATTTTTTCAGGCGAATTCTTTACGATCCTGCTCACCGTAAGTTTGCCGCCTTTGGGCCTTGCGCCTTCAGCGACCACAACGATACTGAAGCGCTTACCGTGCCTGTGCCGTTCGACGAGTTTCGCGCATACCTTACTGATGTCATAAGGTATCTCCGGTATCAGGATAACATCCCCGCCGCCGGCAACTCCTGCGTAAAGAGCTATCCATCCGGCATAGCGGCCCATCAGTTCCACGATCATGACGCGATGGTGAGATTGCGCCGTCGAATGGAGTTTGTCGATCGCCTCTGTAGCGGTGACAACAGCGGATTCGAAGCCAAACGTAAACTGCGTTTCCGACAGGTCATTATCTATAGTTTTTGGGACCCCTACTATATTCAACCCGTCTTTTATTAACTTGGAAGCTACGGTGAGCGTGCCGTCTCCGCCTATGACGATAAGGGCGTCAAGGTTATGCCGCCGGTAATTTGAGATGGCTTCGGACGACATATTTTTGATAACAACACTGCCGTCTTTTTTGACGGCGTAACGATAAGGATCTGCCGTATTGGACGTGCCGAGTATGGTCCCGCCGAGCGTCAGTATGCCGGATACATCCCTATTCTCCAAAGTCATAAAATTATTTCTGACAAGGCCGTCGTAACCGTCTCTGAACCCGATGACTTCTATATTATAAGAATGGAGCGCCGCCTTAGTCACGGCCCTTATCACTACATTCAGGCCGGGGCAATCGCCGCCCGCCGTAAGTATCCCGATCCTCTTCACCCATGTCTTCGCTTTTTGCATGTCGTTCTCCTCCTCGTTATAGTAGCAGCAACGTGACACCTTTTAGCGTATAGCGTTTAGCGTATAGGAAAAGTCGCCTGACTTACTATACGCTATCCGCTAAACGCTATACGCTAACTTTGTTGTCTAACATAATATACAGTCTTCACCTCTATATTCTCGAATATCTTTATCTCGCATCTTCCGGACAGGCAGGCGACATCATGCCAGACGCCTTTTTTAACGACAAGCGGTTTATCGAGAAAAAACGCCTTTATTTTTTCAGGGTCTTTGTTGGCGGCTAGAAAAATCACAGCCCTGCCCTTAACGGGTTCGAACGTCTCGAGGCTATCGGGGTGGTTCTCGAGCCTGGCGATCCTCTTTTTGCGCAGTATCAGGTATCCTATACGCCAGCCTCCGGACCGTTCTTTCAATAAGATTCCGAATTTGTCGCCGCGGCCGTCGTCCTTTATGAATTTAGAGTCAATGATGTATCCGTACGGCCGGATGGATTCGTGCGTCAGCTTATCCGGTTTTAGCTTCATTTTTCGCCCCGTTATAGCAGCAGTCATGCGATACTTTTTAGCGTATAGCGGATAGCGTTTAGCGTATAGGAGAGTTGTACGACTTACTACCCGCTATGCGCTAACCGCTAAACTTGTTGTCTGAGTCAACTATACGCTATCCGCTAAACGCTATACGCTAAACTTGTTGGCTGACTCTATTATCAACCCTCAAAAAATACCCCTTCAGATATTCCGTCTCCGGAATAGCCCTTACAACAGGGTGGTCCTCTGCCTGGTGGCATCTTTTCAAGATCGTAAATTTCTTGCCGGCGTCCTGAGAGGCGTCTTTCAATATATTAGAGAAGGCTTCGTTCGGCATATTGTGGGAACAGGAAAATGTCGCGAGAATCCCGCCGTCTGTCAACGCGCGCATGGCGAGGGTATTCAACTTTTTATAACCTTTTGACGCGCTAGCGAGCGACTCCTTATTTTTCAAAAAGGAAGGCGGGTCGATTATTATCATATCAAACTTCTCGGAACCGCCGCAAACTTTCTCTAATGCCTCAAACGCGTCTTCTTTCACGAATTCGCACCTTTCAGAAACACCGTTAAGTTCCGCGTTCTTACGGGCGAACCCTAGCCACTCTTCTTTTATATCAACTCCGCGAACATATTTTGCGCCGTCTATAGCCGCGCTCACAGAAAATGCGCCAGTGTAGCAGAAAAGGTCGAGGACTTTCTTGTTCTTCGAAAAGCCTCCGAGGGCCATGCGCGATCTTCTCTGATCGAGGTAAAATCCGGTCTTGTGCCCGCGCTCGATATCAACAAGAAACCTGACTTCGCCCTCGAAGATTTCGACGATACCGCTGCCGCTCTCGTACAACCACCCGGAGGAATCTTTCAAGCCCTCAAGCTTCCTGAAAGAAGACACGCTCTTATCATATACGTATCTAGGCCTTAAACAATCCCTGATGCCTTCGATTATTATCGACCTGAACTTCTCCATGCCTAGCGTCAGGATCTGAAAGACCACGGTATCGGCATAGACATCGGCTATAAGGCCCGGCAGGCCGTCGGCTTCGCTATAGATTGCGCGGTACGCGTTTGTCTGTTCGAGCAGTTCCTTTCTCTTCTCAGCGGCCAGGGCGATTTTCTTAATAAAAAAATCCGTGTTTATCTCTTCGTCTTCAAAGGTGAGGATGCGCGCGGCAATCATCGATTTCGGATTATAATATCCGCGGCCTATAAATTTTCCCGCCGCGTCGACTATCTTAATAACATCGCCGGGTTTTATCGCTGCGGCAATTTTCCTGAGCTGGCCCTTATATATCCATGGGTGGCGGGGCTTGAGCCGCCCCTGCCTTCCGTGCCTGGTGCAGATGACTTTATTAATTTTTCTAACCAGGTTAGATTCAGGCAAACTAACTTCTCTAACCTGGTTAGAAAAATTTTCAGGAGACACAAGCCCGATGTCCGCGACTATCAACCTCCCGATGTATTCTTTCGCCTTCTCGTTCTTAAAACCGGCTTTCGGGTATCCCAGGGTGACTGTAACGGCAGCTTTGACCGCTTTTATAATAGCGCTGCCTGTATCGGCATCCAGGCCGCTCGGTATATCCACGGAAAGGACAGGGGCGCCGATAGAATTGATTTGGCCGATAAGCACGCTATAAAAATCGTCTATCTCTCCTCTCAAGCCGATGCCGAAAATGGCATCGATGATAAGGCCTGGTTTCGGGCATTTCCCGAATATCCGCGCTATATCATCCCGCGAAGATATGATCTCGGGCCTCAAGCCTATGTCAAAAAGACGTTCGAGATTGTCGTTGGTCTCAGGGCTTAGTGACTTCGGTTTTCCGACAAGAAAAACGGTTACCTCACGCCCCTTTTGGGCAAGATGCCGGGCGGCAACAAGCCCGTCTCCCCCGTTATTGCCATAACCGCACAGGACGACAATCTTACCCTCTTGAGCAAGGGTCATCGCTTCTGCCGCGACCGCTTTGCCCGCGTTCTCCATGAGCGTAGCGCCCGGAACGCCTTGCTCAATCGCGTCTCTATCAATCTGCTTCATTTCATCCCGAGTCACGTACCGCATACCTGTAAAAGGGGTCTGACCCCTCTTTCTAAAACTTTTTAGTAAAAGGGGTCTGACCCCTTTTACCATTTTATTACAGCCAGCCGCAAAGAGCGAAGCCGCATATCGTCTTCGCGTCGACTATCATGCCCTTACTGAACAGCTTTCTAACGCCTTTTTTATCAAATAGGTGAGTTTCTATGATCTCATCCTCTTCGACGCGCCTCCCTACTTTTCGCAGTCCCTCTGCCTTATAGATGATTATTTTTTCGGTGGAATAACCGGGAACAGGGTAGATCACCCCAATCTTTGTGAAGCGCGAGGCGGCATATCCTGTCTCTTCAACAATCTCGCGCCTGGCGCAAGAAACAGGAGATTCGCCCTTATTAAGGGTGCCGGCCGGAAGCTCATAGATATATGAATCGATGACCGGCCTTAGCTGTTTCAACAGGATAACCGTATCCTTTGTCAAAAAAGGAACGATAAGCGCGGCGCCGGGATGTCTTATTATCTCAAAACGCGCCAGGTACCCGTTCGGCAGGCGGATATTCTTAGTGTAGACATTGAGGAGTTTGCCTTTGAAAACGCAGCGGTTTTTTGACATAGTGTTGATATTATACTATTCTCCTTCGCAAAAGCAATGAAAATGCCTTTTTTTGCTTCGGAGAAATTATTCCGACAGAGAATATTTCTGCGAAGCCTTGGCGAAGCAGAATAAATGTGCGGCTATTAGGGAAGGAAGTTGTGGTGATGAGAATCGAAAATTTACGTTTAGCTGTCGGCTTTCAGTCTTCAGCTGTCAGCTTTCAGAAAAATTTATCCGTAGTCCGTCGTCCGTATTTCGTTTATCGTAAAAAATACGGACAACGGGTGACGGGTGACGGAAGACGAAACTTGCTATGGCGAGGCGGACGTTACACCGCCGTCCAGAACTCTTTCATCATCAATCTTACGCGCTCTATATCTTCGGCCAACTTCATCATTATGCTGACTGTCCTGCCTAAACAGTATAGGATCCTCTCCTTAATTCTGTTGATATTGGCGGCCTCGTCTTCTGATTCCGCCAGTCTGGCCAAGAATCCGTTTATCCCGCTCGCATCAACATTTACACAGCCCCTTAACATACTCGTCAAAATAAGTTCTACCATCGGGGTCCTGTCCCTTTCATACAGACGAGCCAGAATTGCCGTCATAACCATTCTTGCCTGGTAAAAGGTCTTCTCTTTAGCGTTCATAAACATATAGCTATCGGGAAGGGCTATGTTGAGCAAACGGATGCCGCTGAACAGTTTAGGTTCGGCCTCTACCAATTGCTGTATCTGGCTGCTGATATTCTGCTCGGTGAGAATTATCCTCTTTACTTCAGAAGGCATCTTCTGTCCAAGAAGCTTCTTTAGATGGTCTCCGTCCGCGTACTCTTCACACCTGACGATACCCTCGCCCTTCCTCTTCCTTATATCGCTCAACGCCTTCCTCATCGTCTCGGTCAGTTTCACACGCTGCGGCAGAAGTATCTCTATCTGGTTATCATTTAAGAGATTGACTATCTGCCAGACGTTTTGTGTCTCATACCGTGACAGCTTTATACTACCCGGCCCAACATCCTTACCGAGCGGCACAACAAACTCCGATATGATAGCGATGAGCGAACGCTCCGCGGTTTCGTCTGATACCGGTAACGGCGGCATGTCATATGTTCGAGGCTGCGCCGGCAATGTTTCAGCTGACGACTGAGGACTTCCGCCAAAAAGATCGGCGGATCCGCCTACGGCGGAGACAGCTGATGGCTCGCTCGCAGCGCTTTTCTCTTCCTCAGCACCCGGGCCTTTATCAGCCCCGAACAGCTTTCCGCCTGTGGCGGGCATGGGCTCGGGTGCTTCAGGTTTTGCTCTAAGTTCTCTCAGTCTATTATTTACTTGCTCCAACCTTGAATGATAACCGCCTATTTCCGTGTTAATCTGCAAACCTGGCCTACTATCTCCTAAATTTCGCGCCGCGCCCATTGCCTTATCATTTAATTCGTCAATTTTGTTTATTATGTCTCTTTTTTCTGTTTCTAAATTTTTTATTTCTTGTTTTTGCGCGCTTTTGCTTTCACTTTGGGCTTTGAGCTCTGAGCTTTGAGCTAAACCCGCCGTCTCCGTCTCTGGTGATTTTTTTTCTGCCTTCGCCGCCATACGCGCAACGTCTGACAAACCGGCTGAGGCCCTATCAAGGTATATGCTGACGTTTGGCAGCACATGCGCAAGCCTTAATCCGGAGGCCGGACGGGCTTCACCTATCTCCATATCGAGGGATTGTCTCACCGCTTCGGCCTTGAATGCCCGCGGCACCATAATATGGATACGCCTTCCCGATAGGATGGGCGGGAGCGTAAACGTCAACGCATGAGTTGGCACATCTGACAGACGCGCGAATTCGCCGTCATCGACCTGCTGCTGACGGGACGTCTCCGTGAGACGAACGACCTTGATAGTCTTCGAGTCTTCAAATCTCGCTTCAGGCGGATCATTAAACGCCAGATGCGGAAGCTTCCCTATCCCGCCGATAACGATATCGAATATGCCGCCAAATTCTTTAAATTTATTCTCAATCTTAGCGGCATGGGACTCGGCTTCGGATTCCAGTTTCTGCGCAAGCGCCTGTATCTTAGCCGCATCGACTTCGTCGATGGCCCGTCTAAGTTCAAGCGCGGTTTCGTACCCCAGCCTGTCGTTGAAATAGTGAATATTCTCGTCGCTTATTCCGAGCTTGTTGAACAGATTCTCTCGCAGGACCTTGCCGAAAAGCTGCGACGCGCCTTCTGAAAGTCCAAGGTATTCATCCATATGGAACGCGATTATGCGGTCGGCGAGATATCTGCGCTCATCCTCCGGCATCCTCGTCCACGAATCTATAAGATGCTTCCACGTGCTATGTTGAGACGGCGCTGACGCAAACAGCATGACCGCCCCTCCGCGATCTTCTACCGCTTTTTTTATGTCGCGTAAAATCGCGGCAGCTGCCGCAGTTCCCATCTCGTCTTCCGTCTCGTTTACTGTTATGTGTTTGGCGAGCCCCTGCCGCGCTGATAGATTATCTCCCTGTGCCCCCGGCCCTTTGTCAACGCCGAACGGCTTCCCGCCGGTGGCGGGAATAGGTTCGGTTGCTTTAGGTTTTGCCTTGAGCTGCTCTAGCCTTTTATTTACTTGCTCTAACCTCGACTGAAGATCTTGCAATTCCCACTCAATCTGCCATTTCCTTAACTTGTGATATTCTAAATATGGCGCGGTAGATTGCGCGGCTGTCAGCCTATCCTGCAGGTCGTTAATCCTGTTTTGCATCTTGTCCCTTTTCGCTTCCACCCATGCGGTCAGCACCTCTTCATCCGTCGGCCGGTATGAAACAAGCTCCCTTTCATACGTGAGGTCGGAGCGAACAACACCCTTCGCAGGCCTGTGAGCCAAGTAAGCATCCAGATAGAAATAAGAAATGAGCTCGTTATACATACTCTCGCGGACAGACCTCATATAAAGATCGACACCGCCTACTTCATCCACACCTTTACCAAGGTTCTCATTAACGCCCGATACCAGGACCAGATTTTCCGCAAAGGGCTTGTTACGATAAGCGGCAGCAAAAGCGGCAAGGGCAAGACCTACCTCCCGGCCGATCTTTACAATCCATCCCTTAGCCACGCTGTTGCCTCGTAACGCCGCTATTGTTAGGGCGCGTTCGTATTGACCGGCCTTGCCTTCCCCGACCAGGCCTTCGTTAAAGGCCGTCACTTTCAGCTCTCTGTATTCGGCCTTATCAGGATTCGATTCTACGGCTTTCCTCACCCTCTCCCTGATATTGGGGCCTGAAAGCATATCTTCAAAATCGCGTAGTCCGGCTTTCCAGTATATAAATGGATAGCCGGGATATTTTTGCCTGAATGCGGCGTCTCCCAGGAGGACATACTCCTCACCCATAACTCCGCATTTTTTCTTTATCTCTTCGGGGGTATTGCCGAGTTCGATCGGGTGGTTGCCTTTTGAGCCTATACCGCCCCACGCATAATGGATGCCGCCTTTTTCGCCTTCGACCTGATACAGATTATGGCCGCATTCCTTAATGGAATCGTCGCCGTCAACCGATATGTTGATGCCGCCGCCGATGATGACGATGCCGCCGACTTTGCCGACAAGCTTGCCTTTTGGCGAATAATGTTCGCCGTTACGCGCGGCCTCGCCGTCGTTTACCATCTCGATCTTCGATACGTTGATACCAAGCGGCAACAGCCTTTTCCGCAGTTCTGCCCTGAACGGATATTTATCGAAAGGCAAGTTCGGGGTCGCGAAATCCGAGCCGAATATACCTCTTGTTTTGTCGAGTGGGCCGGCCAGGCCCGCGTTTACCATCTTTATATCGGAAGGGTTAACGCTATTCTTCGCTAGAATCTTTGCTACTATATCGGCTATGACATCCATTACCTCGGCTGACTTTTCCGGCGTCTTTATCCTGATCTGGCCATTATTAAAACGCGCATCCTCCTGCCACCTGAGTTCGGCAGGCTCACCGATTATGTTATTATTGCCATCAACTATAGATACGGCAAGTTTATCGCCGCCCATTGACATGCTGATATAACGGTAGGCCGCCCTTGCGACAACGAGCTCTTCGTCGGGCGTCAAGGTCTTTGCTCCCTCCGCCTCCGAGCCCACATCAACGCCAAACGGCTTCCCGCCGGCGACGGATATGAACTCGACGGGGTTTAAGGCCGCTTTTAAAATACCGTTTTTATCAAACCCGTGAAGCGCGTAGAGCTCGGCGGGCTTGCCTGATTCCCCGTATTTATTTATGCCCAGGGCATTGACAAATCTAGGTGTTATCTTTTTTGCGACCAAAACCCTGTTTACCCTGTCGCCTAATATTTCAGGCAAGGCGTCTATTACGGTTATCAGGTTTTCGCAGTTAATTAAACCGGCAAACTCTGTTACATTCTTTGGATTCGCCAGTTCTGTAAGCTGGCAAACGTTGACGACCCTTATCTTTTTCCCGCCTGTCGCAAGTTCTTTGGCCGCTTCTACAGCGTCAACGGCAACGACTCCCGTCGATACTATTACAACATCATATTTTACGGCTGCCGCAGGCTTCCCCGCCTCCGAATCAAACAGCGTATAGAACCCTTTCCTTGCGCCTTCCTGCCAGCCTTCGGGCTTGGATAAGATAGGCGTATCTAAACGCGCGGGTCTTATATAAAATATACCGCCTTCTTTTTTAGCGGTATCATATATATGTCTTGTCAAAACCCGCGTCTCTTCCGCGTCAGCGCCTTCGATCAATTTAACGCCGGGAAGCGAGCCAAGAACGCTCTGAGAGTGCGCGTCCTGATGGGTGCGGCCGTCAGGCCCTGTCGCCAGGCCACCGTGTGTTCCTACGATCACTATGGGCAATCTTGTATTTAATACAGCGTTCAGCTGGTCGGGCATCCTCGTTGTGAATATGCTGAATGTCCCGATAACCGGTATCTTGCCGCAGGCCGCCAGCCCTGCCGCGAGTGAAGCCATGTGCGCCTCGCGGATGCCTATAGGTATATACCGGCCTCGCGGGTTCGCCGGAGAAAACGTGCCGAATGCTTTTTCAAACTTATCAAACATCACCGACCCTCTTAAGTCGGCGCTCATCACGACAACATCAGGGTCTTCCGCGCCCAGCAATAGAAGCTCGTCGCCGTTAGCTGTGCGTGTAGCGACCTTCTTGTCATAAGAATATGGCTTTTGTGTTTCCAAAACGAACGATTGCGTCTTTTCGCCCAGCATGATATTAAGGAGCTCGGCCCGTCTGGCCCCGGCCGCTTCGCTGTTTCTTTCATCGATTTTCGATTTCTCCTTAAGGCTTAACGCTATCCTGTTCAACACTAAGTTTAGATAAGTATTCAATACGCCATACATGGCGTCTCTAGTTAAATTAAATCTTCTTCCGTAAAAAAGATCCAACAGGTCTTTCTCTATGATATCCATGGCTGCATTCACATCCGCCTCTTTCGGCGCAGCGCCGTGCTTTTCCATACCGGGCAGGTTTGCCCCTTTTGTCGTTCTCGCTATTATGATAGTGGGCTTGCCGGTGCCGGTTGTCTTGGCTGTTTCGATCACCCTTACCACCTCCCCCGCATCTTCCCCGTTTGCAGTTATAACATTCCATCCCCTGTCCTGCCATAAAGCGG
>JAUYDB010000131.1 GCA_030691985.1 Candidatus Omnitrophota bacterium
AACTGGGCGGGGTTATCTTCATTGCGGGCATTGATGGTGCGGCCTCCGACGCGTGTGGTGGAACCTGCGGACATACGCGTAATGCCGAGCGGGATAAGGTCTTCCCGAAATATGGGATCTTCGCGGGTGGATAGCGCGATATTCGATCTGGGCAGGAATATCCTTAACGCGATAATTGCCTGCGCTATATTTTTTTTACTAACGTTGTGCGGCGGCTTGAAGTCTCCCAAAAAGGCCTTTAGCCTCGGTATCGAAACTCCAATCTCGGCTGCCGGAAATTTATTCTGAAGATACCTCGCATGAAGGGCCATTAGAAAAATTTCTTTTCTCCAGTCGTCCAGCCCCAACAACACCCCTATATTGATTGACCGCATATCGGCCCCGGCGCCTCTTTCGGGCGCGTCTAACCTGAATAGATAATCTCTCTTCGGCCCCCGGGGATGAACGGCCGCGTAAATATCCTCATCGTACACCTCTTGATATATCGTAAGGCCATCCACTCCCTCTGAGACAAGGCTGGCGTACTCATCTTCTGTCAGCGGATAGACCTCTATCGATATCGAAGTGAAATATCTCCTTAATATTTTAACGCAATCCTTTATATACTCCACAGGGCTTTCTTCCCTTGACTCTCCGGTCAATATAAGGACTCCTCTTAAGCCCGTGGAGGATATGAATTTCGATTCCGCCTCGACCTCCTCCTGCGTAAGCCTTCTTCTTTCTATCTCGCTCTTCGAATTAAACCCACAATAGACGCATTGGTTGTCGCAATAGTTCGATAGATAGATCGGCGTGTAGAGATTGACGATCTTTCCGAAATTTCGCAGTCTTATGTCGTAGGCCTTCTGCGCCAGCTCTTCCAATACCTCCTCAGCAGCCGGCGAAAGAAGGGCGATGAGCTGGGGTATCTCCAATGCCTCTTTTGTGATCACGCGCTCCACGTCTCCTGGCGAGACGCTTTCAAAGAGTTTTTTGAAGTCCAGGTCTTTGTATTTGGCGAAAACTGGATAAAAGCTTATCATGTTCTTTTCAACTTCCCCTCACCCAAGACCTCTCCCCTAAAGGGGAGAGGGGAATGTTTTGGTTCGTTCTTCTCAGGAGGATCATCTTTTTATTTACTCTCCCCCGTTAGGGGGAGAGGATTAAGGTGAGGGGGAAGGTTTTATTCTTTCCGCAAGAATCCTGTCAACGGCGAAGACGCGTTTGCGTATTTACCGATCGGAGGAATGCCGGAACAATAGCCGATCCTTCCGGCCTTAACTGCCAGGCTGAATGCCCGCGCCATGGCTTGCGGATCCTCTGCTATGGCGATGGCGGTGTTAACAAGGACCGCGGCGCAGCCTATCTCCATGCATTCACAGGCCGCGGAAGGGCTGCCAAGCCCAGCATCCACTATGACAGGAAGCTTCAGCTCCTTCACCATTATCTCTACGAGCTCTCTCGTCTTGAGCCCCCTGTTACTGCCGATCGGAGAGCCGAGCGGCATTACGGCGGCCGCGCCGGCATCGGCCAATCTTCGGGCTATAGACAAGTCAGGACTCATATAAGGAAGGACCGTAAAGCCTTCTTTCGCCAGCGCCTCTGTCGCCTTCACAGTCTCCATATTATCCGGAAGAAGATATTTATTATCCGCGATGACCTCTATCTTTATCCAATCGCCGGCGCCGCCTGCCTTCGCCAGGCGCGCTATTCTTATGGCCTCTTCGGCTGTCCTTGCCCCGGAGGTATTTGTCATCAGTATGCATCTCTTCGGAATATAATCTAATATATTCTCTGTCCTTGAAGCGCTGTCGACTCTTCTGAGCGCGACCGTAACGACATCTGCCTCCGACGCGTCCAGCACATCCTTCATGACGGCGTTACCCGAAAACTTGCCTGTCCCGATAAACAGCCTGTTTTTTATTTTCCTGCCGCCGATCTCCAGCGTGTCTTCAACCATCTTCCACCTCGTTATAGTTGTAATCATGCGGCTCTTTTTAGCGTATAGCGGGTAGCGTTTAGCGTATAGGAAAAATAAAAAAT
>JAUYDB010000301.1 GCA_030691985.1 Candidatus Omnitrophota bacterium
CCCGACCGCCCTGGCCGTATTATAAAAGAATACGTTGCAGGAATATGTAAGGCCTCCGCGGATATTCTGCGAACCATGCCCTTCCTTCTTCCAGCAATCGAATGTCGCATTGCCCAGCTTGTAACTGCCACCGCAAAAAAAGCGCGTATCCGGTTTTATCCTGTTCGTCTCGAGCGCTGATGTAGCCGTAACGATCTTGAATATCGAACCGGGAGGATAAAGCCCGGATATTGCCCTGTTGAACATCGGCTTGCCCGTTTTGTCTTTCAATAATCTTACCCTTTCAGCCGAAGTTTTGGGTTTGACAAATGTGTTCGGGTCAAAGGCAGGGTGGCTCGCGAGCGCCAGCACTTCACCGTTTCTCGGATCCATCGCTATGACAGCGCCCTTATGCTCACCGAGCAATTTGTCACAGGCGAGCTGGAGCCTGATATCAAGCGTTAAATACAGGTCTTTACCGCTTGAAGGCTCTTTCAACCCCAGGATGCGTGTCTGGCGGCCCAGGCTGTCGATTTCGATCTGGATACCGCCATCGGTCCCCTCAAGATATGTGTTATAAAATTTCTCGATACCGTCCCTGCCAATCATGTCCCGCATGCGGTAACCATAGCTTTTCAGGCCCTCAAGCTCCGGCTCGCTTATCTGGCTTAAATAACCGAAGCAATGGCTCCCAACGCTGCCATACAGATAATTACGCTTGGATTTCGTCTGTATCAACAGTCCATCCATGTCGCAGCTTGCCTCTTCCAGCATGATCGCCTTTTCTTTATTTATGTCCTCGGCTATAGTAACCGGAATGTAAGGTTTTTTACCTGCCTTATCCAGCGCGTCCGTTATCGCCTCTC
This sequence comes from Candidatus Omnitrophota bacterium, assembly GCA_030691985.1. Lineage (GTDB taxonomy): Bacteria > Omnitrophota > Gorgyraeia > 2-01-FULL-45-10 > 2-01-FULL-45-10 > JAUYDB01. The sequence continues at coordinate 846 of JAUYDB010000301.1, forward strand.
CCGGCATCTTGAGGATGCCGCTTAAAAGTTTGATAAGTCCCTTCCGGTCTTTTAGTTCCTCATAAATAAGCGCGACATCAAAAGAGAGCCTGTTTGTAACCAGCGGCACTCCGTTTCTGTCAAGGATATTCCCGCGCGGCGAGTCTATCGGTACGATCCGTATTGAATTATTTCTGGAAAGCCTTGAATAATAACCGAACCTCAGGACCTGGGTATAAAACAGGCTGGCCCATAACAGGATAAAAAAAACGGATATTACAGCGATCAGGGCCCTTTCTTTCATAAAAAATCTTCCGGCTCCCGTAATTTATAAATATCTATTAATTTAGAAAATATGGGGATCGATACCAGGCTTGTGTATATGCTGGATGGCACCACAGAACTGAGAAGCAATTCAAGGAAATTCAAATTCAGGGATTTTGTTAATATGGAAACGAGCATATAGTGAATGACGAGAGAGAGAGCGGTAAACAAAAATACCAGCAACAGCTGGGTTATTTTTGAATCTCTGAACAATTTTTTATTCGCTATGCCTACGGATAGGCCCACAAGGCCGGATATGAACATGTTTATGCCGAAGAAATCGAGAGAGAACATGTCTTTTAACAGGCCTGACGCTATGCCGGCTTCAAGCCCCGCGCCCGGGCCGAGAAAAAGCCCGAAGAATATCACGCATATTAATGATAAGTCCGGAAGGGCGCGAAAAATCTTCATGTATGGTAAAATGGTTATGTGGAATAAAAAGGCCGCTACCAACACGGTGTATATGCTTGCCCTGGCTACCTTATACACAACACCTCTTCAAGCCTTGACATATCCTGCGCGGTTTCAACTATAGCGTATTTGTATAACCTGCCCGGCTCCTTACCCACCTTGATTATCTCTCCGACAAGAATATCTTTAGGAAATATGCTTCCGAAACCGGCGGTTATAACCTTGTCGCCCGGCGCCGCGTCGGAATCCATGGCGATATATACCATCTTGCATCTTCCGTCCGGCCTGCCGACAAGAATTCCACCCTCCCTGTTCCTTTGGATGATAACGCCTACCTTGGAATTTGGATCCGTTATTAAAAGTATCTTACTCGAATACCTGCCCGCCTCAACGACCCTGCCGACGAGACCTTTCGTCGAAATGGCTGCCTTATTCTGATATATACCGCCGGAAGAACCTTTGTCTATTATTATAGAATTCGACCACTTGGTCGGATCCCTTCCTATGACCACGGCGGGGGAGGTGGTGTAGGAAAGAGATTTCCTGAACCCGATCAGATCCCGCAGCCTGGCATTCTCATTATGCAGGATCTTCGCCTCCTCGATCTGCCGATCGAGAATATTGATCCTTTCCCGCAAAGACCTATTCTCCTCCCTCAGTGAATAAAACGGGATGATGCGTTTCGGAATACCGGATAAGGCATGCGCAGCCTTTAGCGCCGGCGAGATTGAATCCGTAAACCTTACCCTTAGCTGGCTTGTGATATTTTTAGAATTTATTAACAGGATGGCAAAAAGTACGGCTACTACGAGGGTTTTAAATACTATGTTATTTTTGGCGCGCACATCTATCCGCCTTCGCATTCAACAATTAGTAAACCGAATGCTTCGGCGGATACAGCGCCCGTAAAGGCGTGGGGTTCCATCGTCTGAGTTTATCTTTCAAGCCGCGGCGTTACGGTTACTCTCTTTAAATACTTTATCTCGCTCAAGACCTTGCCCGTACCGAGCGCAACGGCAGTCATCGGGTCCTCGGTAAGGTGCACCGGCAACCCAGTCTCCTCCGAGATCAGCTTATCTATGCCTCTTAAAAGCGAACCTCCTCCGGCGAGCACTATACCCTTTTCTATAAGGTCGGACGACAATTCCGGCGGGGTCCTCTCAAGCGTAATCCTCACCGCTTCGAGGATCTGGGCTATAGGCTCAGACATCGACTCCCTCACCTCTTCGCTCGTAACTGTAACTGTTTTAGGAAGTCCCGCCACGAGATCCCGCCCCTTCACCTCCATCTTAAGCTCTTCTTCCAGAGGATACACCGATCCGATCTTTATCTTGATCTCCTCGGCTGTCCTCTCGCCTATCATGAGGTTGTAGTTCTTCTTCATGTAATTTATTATCGCTTCATCAAGCTCGTCGCCGCCGACCCTTACCGACTTGGAGAATACCACGCCGGCAAGCGATATGACCGCCATTTCGGTCGTGCCGCCGCCTATGTCGATGATCATGTTGCCCGACGGCTCCTGTATGGGAAGCCCTACGCCTATGGCGGCCGCCATGGGCTCTTCTATCATAAAGACCTCTCTCGCGCCGGCATGAAGGGCGGAATCCTTCACCGCCCTCTTCTCGACCTCGGTGATTCCCGAAGGTATCGCGATCACTATGCGCGGCCGGATAAGCGGCTTTGACTTATTGACCTTCTTGATGAAGTATCGAAGCATGGCTTCGGATATCTCAAAATCTGTTATGACGCCGTGCCTCATCGGCCTGATCGCCACAATGTTGCCGGGCGTCCTGCCAAGCATCCTCTTCGCCTCTTCTCCAACCGCCAGGACGATCGAGGTGCCTGCGTGGACAGCAACGACCGAAGGCTCGCACAGGACTATGCCCTGGTTCTTCAGGTAGATAAGCGTCGTGGCAGTCCCGAGATCTATCCCCATATCGTTAGAAAAGATACCCAGCACCTCGTTATATACCTTGGCGCATAAAGTAAATATGTTTCTAGGATTCATATCCAGCTCCTAATATACTTGCGATATTAACAAAAAATAATACTATTGTCAAATATATTATTAATATCAATTGCTCGGGATGTATGCGAATGTATATGGCCTTGGCAAGAGAGGTTATTGTTACAACGCCGTGGCGACGGCTTCCCGTGACCCCTGATAGTCTGTGATGGACTTGAAATCAAAGTTGCCTTAATAACCTTCTGATGTCGTCGTGATTGCCATAAGCAATATTGATTCTCATGCTTCTACGATGCCTTATGAAGATGCCTTATGGCGGCATCCGCACTATGGAACGTCGTGCCCTTGGCGGAGGCAAGTTTTTCTATCTTCTTCCACTCCTTCAGCGTATAAGGGCTCTCTTCCTTAATCGTTGTCGTGACCCTTACTATCATAAAGCCATGATTAGCGGGCTTGAATGCGATCTCCGAGCCTTCCCTCAGACCCAGCATATCTCTTACCATTCTTGGTATGGTAGTCTGGCCCTTTGACGTTATATGCGATACATAGTAACGACCCCTCTTCAATATCTTCATCTCATACCACCTTTCATTTGTATTACTTCCTTACTTCCTTACAGTATAAGTATATCATACTATAGATGACTGTCAATAGGATTTAATTCTTTGTTGTGGCGTGTTTGGATAGGCCGAGAAAGATAAGACTTTGCCAATTACAGCGCCGTGGCAACGGCTTCGTAGCTGTTGCGCCAATCTGTAATATCTCGTAATAGCTCAGCCATGATAAGAACCAGCCGTCATTGCGAGTCCCGCCAAAGGCGGGACGAAGCAATCTCTTTTCGACAATAGCTATACGGGTGAGTAAACTAAGGCGCCGGAGTAATTT
>JAUYDB010000005.1 GCA_030691985.1 Candidatus Omnitrophota bacterium
AGCAGCTGCCTTGCCTCATCTCTCGTCATTCCGGATATGTTCTGCAGCTTCTCTTTCTCCTCCTGAAACAGTTTTTCCAGCTCCTTCTCTTTCGAACCGATCTGCCTTTCCCTGTCAGACAGGGAATGCTCGCGCCTATCGATATCCTTGTCTTTCCTATCAAGGATATCCACTTTTCTGTCCAGATTCTCTTCTTTCTGGATAAGGCGCTTCTCCAACACTATCAATTCCTGCCGCCTGTCCTTTGTCTCTTTTTCAAACTCCGTCCTCATCTTGAGAAGAAGGTCTTTTGCTTCCAGCTCCGCGCCGTGGCGCATCTTCTCCGCTTCGTCTTTCGCGTTCTCCAATAGCTTCTTCGCTTTGTCTTCCGCGTTCTTTACCTTGTTCTTCGCGTGTAATTTCCTTATAAAATAACCGAGGGCAAAGAAAAACACGGCGGCAAGCGCGGCAAGGCCTATGTAGACCAGCGTCACCTCTGAATGTTGCATCTTTTCCTCCTAGCTGTAGCCTCGTTTAGCGTATAGCGTTTAGCGGATAGCGTATAGGAAAAATTAAACCTATACGCTAAACGCTACCCGCTATACGCTAATCCTGTTGTTTTCGACTGTTTTACGCTGTGATGGTCTTCCAGACGGGAATATCGTGTGAGTCTTTGGGAAGATGTTCGACAACCTGGAAATCGAAGGCAAGGCCTATCGCCTTGGTGTCTTTGGAAAGCCGAGACAGGAATCTGTCGTAGTAACCGTGCCCCCTGCCTAACCTCACGTTATTACTGTCAAAGGCTACGCCGGGGACAACGACTAAGTCTATATTTTCTAAAGGAACCTCTTTCACCTTGCCCGGTTTGGGCTGGTAGATTCCAAAGCGCTGGCTTTCCAAGTCCTTTTTCCTATCCTTGATTTCACCTGCTATAAGCCGCTTCTCTTCTTTAATGATCACAGGAACACAAACCTTCTTTCCCGTCTTTAGCGCCTCGTCTATCATTGAAAGCGTATTTACTTCATCCTTTAACGAGACGTAAAACATCACTATTTTTGACTTTTTAAATGCCTCCTCATTAAATAACTTATCTTTTATTATATCACTTTTCTGTGATTTTTCAAACCCTGAATATGATTTAATCTTTTCCTTAATACGATGCCTGATTTTATGCTTCATGCGCTGATCTTCTTCCTCGCTAAATAATCATCGATAGCCGATCGCAGCGCCTGTTCGGCCAAAACTGAACAATGCATCTTTATCTTAGGAAGCCCCCCCAATGCCTCAGCTACCGCATGGTTAGAAACTTTGAGCGCCTCCTGAACGGTTTTACCCTTCACAAGTTCGGTCACCATGCTCGAGGTGGCTATGGCCGCACCGCACCCGAAAGTCTTAAATTTGGCGTCGGTAATAATCTCATTCTCGTCAACTTTTATATAAAGTCTCATTATATCTCCACAGACTGGATTTCCGACGTTGCCGATGCCGCTCGCATCCGGGATCTCGCCGACGTTGCGCGGATTGCGGAAATGCTCCATCACCTTATCCGAATATTGTCCTTCCATGTTGCGCTCCTTAGCTTTGTTTAGCGTATAGCGTATAGGAAAAATTAAAACTATACGCTAATCCTGTCATTTTCGATTGTCATACAACGGCGACATATCGCGAAGCCGCTTTATTATCGGAGGCAGGACATCCAGAACATAATCCATATCTTCCTTCGTATTATCACGGCCGAGTGAAAATCTTATGGACCCTTGCGTCTCTGCCGGGTCGATGCCCATCGCGGTCAATACATGCGACGGCTCTAATGATCCGGACGTGCAGGCGGAACCTGTGGATACGGCAATCCCTTCCATGTCGAGGTTCAGGACTATCGATTCGCCTTCGAGATATTTAAAGCCGACGTTGAGCGTATTCGGCAAGGTCTTGTCGGGATGGCCATTCAATCTCACCGATTCTATTCTGGATGTTATGCCTTTATATAAATAGTCCCTTAAATCACTCAGCTTCCTCTTCTCTTCATTCAGTTCTTTCTTCGCAAGTTCCGCCGCCTTGCCGAGCCCAACGATGCCGGCGACATTTTCGGTGCCGGCCCTCTTCCCCATCTCGTGATGGCCGCCATGCATCTGAGGCGTAATTTTTGCGCCCTTCCTTATATATAACGCGCCGATCCCTTTTGGGCCGTAGATCTTGTGGGCGGACATCGAAAGCAGGTCGCAATTTAAACTTTTTGTTTCAAGCGGAATCTTGCCTACAGCCTGAACAGCGTCCGTATGAAAACATATGCCTTTGGCTTTGGCTATCTTGGCTATTTCCTCAACGGGTTCTATGGTGCCAACTTCATTGTTTGCGTACATTATGGTTACAAGAATTGTTTGATCCGTGATTGACTCTTTAAGTTCATCGAGATCTACGATGCCATACCGATCAACTTTTAGATATGTGACTTTATAGCCTTCTTTTTCTAAAAATTTACAGCTATTAAGGACAGCGTGATGCTCTACCGATGAGGTTATAATATGGCTGCCCTTTGGCTTAAGGGCGCGCGCCGCGCCTTTTATCGCGAAGTTATCGGCCTCTGTCCCGCCGGACGTAAATATAATCTCCTCAATGCTCGCGGCGCCCAAGAGGTCCGCTGCCTTTTGCCGCGCGTCGTCGATCGCCTTGCGGGCGGCCCTCCCGAATCCGTGAACGCTCGAGGCATTACCGTATGTCTGGCCATAAAAGGGGAGCATGGCATCCAGGACCTCTTCACGCATCCTTGTAGTGGCGTTATTGTCCAGGTAGACTTGTTTCATTGCGCCTCGTTATAGCAGCAGTTATACGATGCTTTTTAGCGGATAGCTAAACGCTAAACTCGTTGTTTGACTCTATTCGACAGTTTATTTAAGCGTAAGTTGGCGCGGTCTTGTAGACTTCGAGTGATCCTTCGGCGGCTTAAGGATTCGAAACAGATCGAGCCTATTCTGTTTTTTAAGCTCATTATAGATCAATATCCACGCGCAGTCCTTATCCTTATCGACTTCGCACTTGCCTTTATTCTGCCCGCCGCACGGCCCGTTCAGGAGTGATTTAGGACAGCGCGTTATCGGGCATATGAGGCCCGTCGACTCCAGAACACAGTCCCCGCAAGCCGAACACTTTTCGAAAAATGAACCGCTTGAGTCGATCGCGCCCATAAAAAGCGTATCGCATCCGACGTGCACGCGCCTCTCCGCTCTGAGGTTATCTTTCACCGACTGAATACCCAGGCCGCATGCCAGGACGAGAATAGCGTCGGAAGACTCTATCGCTTTCCGGTTTTTGGCAAGTTCCAGCTTCACTTTGGCCGCGATACACGGCGCGCTCGGCACACAATATCCCGCAACAATCTTCCCTTCCTTTTCAAGGGCCTCTTTAATCTTTTTGACATCCTCTTCCCCGCCCGTTTTACAGGTCGTAGAGCATTCTCCGCATCCAAGCAGGAATATCTTACCCTCCTTCTCAAGATGCTTCAGTATCTCTTTAAACTCTTTCTGTTTTGTAATAATCACTGTCAATCCTTCCTATTGAAATTTTTACAGATCCTGTCGTAATGGATTGAAATTTTTTAAGCCTCGATTCTCTTATGGTCACGAGGCCGGAGCCTTTCACAACAGGACGGGTCCTGCCGCGGGGTCGTCCTGCGATGCTCCGCGCTCGCATGGGGTGTACAATATCGTGATACCAAGTGCGTATCTGTACTGCCCCATCCCATGCTCGCTTGTGCGCTTCTCGGACTGGACCCCGCGTCACCCGTCCCGAACGAGTATGGCCCGTGGCCTTGTGTCCATGCAGCCAAAGGCTTAAAAAATTTCCTCAGTTCTCTTCATTAAATTTTTCATCCTGCCAGGGGCAGATACTGACAGGATGAGTGTTGAATGGCCATGCGGCCATGGGGGTTGAGCCGTATAAATTTTGTTAACGGTGCTCTACCCTAAAACCTTTATGACCGTTATATCCATGGCGGCTGTAAAGCTTAAAATAATAAAATTAAAAAGACTTATTCCTTGATAACAAAATTAGGCGAGGCCCCCTGACCGCATGGCCAAGAGCGGCTTAGGGCCGGTTAATCTGCCATATCGAGTTGAATGAAAAATTTCCCCTCCTACGCTACCGCCTCAACGCGTTTTACCCCCGGCACGGATTTTTTCAGCTCCGCCTCTACAAAATTCGCCATGGTCATCTGGCTCATGGGGCATCCTGCGCACGCGCCTTTCAGCCGCACCTTCACAACACCATCCTCAAGCGCTACCAGCTCAATATCTCCGCCGTCCTGCTTTAAACCCGAGCGTATCTTTGCCAGCGCCTTATCTATGTCGCTCTTCTCCATGTCATTCTCCCTCGTTATAGCTTTGTTAGCTTTCAGCTTTTTTGCTGAAGGCTGACGGCTGGGAAATCGGGGGACACAATACCTACAACAACTCCTTTATGTCCTTCTCGAAAACCTCCTTAGACCTTGCCCCTATATAAATCTTGGCCACTTTGAAGTCCTTACCTATGATGAATGTCGCGGGGATCGCCCGTATCGGGCCGTATGTATTGCTCGCCTTATTGTCATCTATTAGAACGGGGTAGTTTATGCCGGCCTTATCCGCGAAGGCACTCGCGTCTTTCAGACTTTCGAGAGCTACCCCTATGGCCGAAAAGCCTTTATCGCCGTATGTTTTTTGCAGCTCCGTAAAATCCGGGACCTCCTGCCTGCACGGGGGGCACCACGAAGCGAAGAAATTCAATATTATGACCTTGCCTTTAAAGTCCGAGAGGCTGACCTGCTTGCCCTTTAAATCCGGAAGCGTGAAATTTGGCGCATTTTCGCCAATTTCAACGGCGTTGGTTTGCGCGCACGCGCCCAGCAAAAAGACCATTGAAATTAAAACTACGCATTTTCCAAAAACGACCCTCTTCATAATTCCTCCTCGCTATAGCTGTAGTCATGCGACGCTTTTTAGCGTATAGCGGGTAGCGTTTAGCGTATAGAAAAAGTCGTCTGACTTACTATACGCTATACGCTAAACTCGTTGCCCGACTCTACTTCGACTCGAGCTGACTTACCTCGTAAACGCGCCAAGAAACCTTTCTGAAAGCACGCTCATGTAATTCGTCGCGGTCAGTAATCCTACAATAATAAGAAATACTCCCGCAACCACATTTATCGCGCTGATCAGCTTCTTGAAACGCTCGAACAGCTCCAGAAAAGAGTTTACCGCGAGCCCTGCCAGAATAAATGGCAGCCCCACTCCCATCGAATAAGCTGCCAGCAGCTTTGCGCCATGCGCGACGTCGGCCCTGGTGCCGGCAAAAACCAGAATCGAGCCTAGAATCGGGCCGGCACACGGCGTCCACGCGGCCGCGAACGTTACCCCGAACAGGAATGACCCAAGGTAACTCGCCCCCTTTGGCCTGATATTCAGCCTTCGTTCTTTAGCCAGAAAATCGAGCTTTAACAACCCCGCGAGATACGCGCCGAGCAGCATTATAAATATGCCGCCCGCTATCCTGATAACCTGCTGATATCTGAACAGGGCCCTGCCGACGGCCGTAGCGGTCAGCCCGAGCAGTACGAATACCACGGAGAATCCCACAACGAATAAAAGTGAATTGGCAAGCGTCTTTCCGATCACCGTTCGCTTTTTTTTCGTGTTTTTTAAATCACTGAACGATATGCCGGTTATATAGGCAATAAAAGCCGGTATCATCGGCAAAAGACAGGGCGAAAGGAACGTCAGGACTCCAGCCACAAAAGCCACTAACAATGATATATTTTCACTAGGCGGCGTCATCGATCTCCCGTGATTACTGCTGCTGCGTCACCCTTATCTTCAAGATATTGAGTTCCGATCTGATCGATTCTATGCCCTGCATAATCTGCTTCTGATTTTTTAATATATCGTCGAGCTTTCCGGATATACCCGGATCGGAATCAGGGCTCTGGGCGTGAATCATTCTATCGGCAAATATAAAAAGGCCCGCGATAATCAGGATACATATTGTCAGTCCGGTTAATATCCTGCTGATCCTCATAGCGCATTCTCCTCGTTATAGCTGTGTCAGCTGTCAGCTTTTTTTTGCTGATGGTTCGATTTCACTCACCATCAGTCCTGAGCGAAGCCGAAGGGCTGAAGGCTGACGGCTGAAAGCTAAACATGACTTTTTGACTCCATATTATACCACAACAACCCTGCCCCATTAACTCAAATTTATCCCGCCGCGCTCATTAGTGGCTATGGCCGCTATGCGCCTCATGAGACGATGCGGCGCTGGGGGCTTCTTCTTTCGCTATCTTCTCGATATACTTTTTCGGGTCTTTCTTAAATTCGTCTATGCACATGGGACAGCAGAAGTTGTATACCTTGCCTTCATGCTCATATGTAACGGGGTTTTTCATGTCGACCTTGCTTCCCGTTATCGGACATACTTTATTGTTAACTTTCTCCGCGCCGCTTGCGGCCACTCCCCGGCTCTTAGCGCCCTTTTCGCACATCCCGCACATCGCGAAAGAATTTATGACAATGCCTACCGTAAAAATTACCGCTATTAAGACCGCTGCTATTCTTTTATCCATTTCTGTTTCCTCCCTTTATTTATCATCTTCACAACTTCCATTGCCCAGAAGGGAAACGACGAAATCATAACCACGAGGACCCAGTCGAAGAGACCAAGAGGCTCTGTTTTAAAAACTTTCTGTGAAAACGGTATATACACTACCGCCATCAGCAGGAAAAACGATACCAGGTTCGCGGCAATAAGTTTTTTATTTGTAAACACCCCTATCTTGAACAAAGATTCTGTCATATTGCGACAGTTGAAAGAATGGAACAACTGGCTGCAGGCAAGGACTATAAAAGCCGCCGTTCGAGCGCGGCCGATGTCTTCCTTTTCTATGAAGAGCACAAAGACGAAAGCGAACAGGCTGCAGAACGCGATAAACGCGCCTTGTGTCAGCATGAGCATCGCCCTTTGTCTTGTTATCACAGGTTCGTTTTTAGGCCGCGGCGGTCTTCGCATGATCCCGGGATCGACAGGATCGATACCCAGAGCGAGAGCGGGCAAGCCGTCAGTAACAAGATTGACCCAAAGTATATGGATCGGCAATAGCGGAACGGGTAATCCAACCAAGGAGGCGATGAACATTACCAATATCTCTCCGGCATTGCACGAGAGAAGGTAGTGGATAAACTTCTTTATATTATCATATATTCCTCTACCCTCTTCAACCGCGGCAACGATTGAGGCAAAGTTATCATCGGTAATCACCATGTCCGAGACCTCTTTCGTCACATCGGTACCTGTGATGCCCATGGCGACGCCTATATCTGACTCCTTCACTGCCGGTGCGTCATTAACGCCGTCGCCCGTCATGGCGACAACCTCGCCAATTTTCCGCCAGGCGCGCACTATCCTTAACTTATGCGCCGGTGAGACACGGGCGTAGACAGGTATTTTTTCAACCTCTTTATAAAACTCCTCGTCGCTTACGGCATCCAGCTCCTCTCCTGTAAGGGCGAGGGAACCCTCTTTGAAAAACCCGAGTTCGCGCGCTATTGCCACCGCGGTATTTTTATGATCGCCTGTTATCATCACTGTTTTTATGCCGGCAGCGTTACACTCTTTTATCGCATGCCTTACCTCTTCTCTCGGAGGATCGATCATGGCGACCAAACCGACAAAGGTCAGGTTATTCTCTACTGATTTAGCTTCGTATTTATAGGGTTCCCTATCCAGCGCTTTGTACGCGACCGCCAATACTCTCATAGCCCGATTCGCTAAATCTGCGTTGATTTTCAATATCTTATCCTTGTCCTCCCTGGTTAGGGTTCTCGCCGAACCATTTTCCTCTATATAGACGCAATCGCTCAACAGCATGTCCGGCGCGCCTTTAACAAACGCTGAAAGCGTTTCTTCACTTTTGCGAACTATCGTCATCTTTTTGCGTTCAGGGTCGAACGGTATCTCTTCAACGAAGCTGAATTCTAATTCTTTCGCCTCTTTCGACAGGCCCGCCTTCGCGGCGGCTGTCAGGATAGCGCCTTCTGTGGGATCTCCGACTATTCTATACCCGTTATCATCCCCTGCGAGCTGGGCCCCATTACAGAGCGTGCCTATGACGAGCGTTTTATTCAAATCCGGAAAATCCTTCGGATTTGCCTGATTATCTCCTTCGGATAAAAATTCGCCTTTTGGCTCATACCCGACGCCGGTAACCTTAAAGAGACGGCCGCCCGCATAGACAGCCTGCACCGTCATCTCATTCTTTGTAAGTGTGCCAGTTTTATCCGAGCAGATAACCGTCGCGCATCCTAAGGTCTCGACCGAGGGAAGCTTTCTTACGAGCGCGTGGCGCTTTGCCATCCTCTGGACACCCAATGCCAGGGCTATTGTTACAACTGCCGGCAGGCCCTCGGGGATAGCGGCAACCGCTAAGCTTACCGATGTTAAAAACATATCGAGGATTTTGCCGCCGCGCAAGATGCCCATTACGAAAACTAATGCCACCAGCGCAAAGCAGAGATAAACGATCCATTTGCCGAACTCTTCTAATTTTTTCTGTAACGGCGTGGTCTCCTCTCCTATTTCCTGAATCATGCCGGCTATTTTACCGAGCTCAGTGTTCATGCCGGTATCGGTTACGACGGCCCTGGCCTTGCCGGATGTAACGGATGTCCCCATATATACCATGTTCGCCCTATCGGCCAAGGGTATCTCTTTTTCTTCCAGCGCAATCGCAGTCTTCGCTACAGGCGTTGATTCTCCTGTAAGGCTCGCTTCATGCGCAGCGAAATTGGCGGTCACATAGACGAGGCGGCTGTCCGCAGGCACATTATCTCCTGATTCTAGCTCGATTAAATCGCCGGGAACGAGCTCAGATGAAGAAATAACTGCATGCTGGCCATCGCGAATAACTTTCGATGTAGGTGAGGATAGTTTTTTTAACGCGGCGAGTGATTTTTCGGCTCTATATTCCTGAATGAAGCCTAAAATAGCGTTTAGTATAACGATCGCCACTATGGCGAGCGCGTCTACCCATTCCTTTAAGAATCCCGAAACCAAAGCCGCGCCGATTAAAACCCAAACGATGAAGTCCTGAAATTGCTCAAAGAATATGCTAAAGGGTGAGCGGCCTTTCTTCTCCTTTAGTTGGTTTGGGCCGTATTTCCCTAATCGAAGGGCCGCTTCATCGGCGGATAGCCCACCGGCTAAATAAGTCGCGAGTTGTTTTGCCACCCCGTCTATACCTAAA
>JAUYDB010000057.1 GCA_030691985.1 Candidatus Omnitrophota bacterium
ATGATGTAGGTAAAAAGCGGGATGAGGCCAGGACGAAAACCTTATCTGAATATGGAGTCAGGATATTAAGATTCAGCGATTTGGATATATTGAATAATATTGAAGGGGTATATGAGGTCATATGCAAAGAGACGGAACGCGGCAATAACCCCTCACCCCATCCCTCTCCCCTAAAAAGGGGAGAGGGGGATAATGTTTAATAGGCCTTCACAAAATTGAAATTTGACCTTCCCCCCTCAAAAAGCGGCAAAAAACAGCGCTTTTTGGAAGAATCGGAAGAATCTTCCGACGGAAAAATAGCAGGAGGGCAAGAAGAAAAGGTGATTTAGAATTCTCCGACGATAAAATAATTTTGTGATGGGCGCATGTATATAAAGAAAGGAAAATTTAAATGAGAATAAGATCAGCGGTGGTAATAGCAGTAGCATTATCAGCCGTATGTAGCTTAGCCGCGGCAGAAGGCAAGCATAAATATGTGGGGGTAAAAAAGTGCGCGATTTGCCATAAGTCTGAGGCAAAGGGAAGCCAATACGGGAAATGGCTATCGACGAATCATCCCAAGGCTTATGAAAGGCTTGCCAGCCCCGAAGCAAAGGAGACGGCAAAACAGGCCGGCGTTTCCGGAGATCCCCAGCAGGCCCCCCAGTGCCTGAGGTGCCATACCACCGCTTACGGTGTTGACAGCAGTTTACTGGGTGAAGGGCTTGCCGCCTCTGACGGCGTCCAGTGCGAGGCCTGCCACGGCGCCGGCAGTGACTACGTGAGCTTGAGCGTGATGAAAGACAGGGCGAGGGCAATATCGCAGGGCCTCGTCATTCCGACGAAAGAAACGTGCCTTAAGTGCCATAATCCGGAAAGCCCGAATTACAAAGGGTTTAATTTTGAAGAATCATACAAGAAAATAGCCCATCCTCGGTCGAAAGGATAGGGCCAGAGCACGCAAAGAAAGGAGAGTTGGAATGAGAATAAGATCGATAGCGGCAATGGCAGTACTATTATTAGCCGCGCGCAGTTTAGCCGCGGCAGAGGGCAATCATAAATATGTGGGGCTAAAAAAGTGCGCGATTTGCCATAAGTCTGAGGCAAAGGGAAGCCAATACGGGCAATGGATATCGACCAAGCATGCCACGGCTTATGAAAGGCTTGCAAGTCCCGAAGCAAAGGAAACGGCAAAACAGGCCGGCGTTTCCGGAGATCCCCAACAGGCCCCCCGATGCCTGAGGTGCCATACCACCGCTTACGGCGTTGACAGCAGTTTACTGGGCGAAGGCTTTGCTGCCTCTGACGGTGTCCAATGTGAGGCCTGCCACGGCGCCGGCGGTGACTACGTAGGTTTAAGCGTGATGAAAGACAGGGCGAGGTCAATATCTCAAGGCCTCATCATTCAGATGAAAGAAACGTGCCTTAAGTGCCATAATTCGGAAAGCCCGAATTACAAAGGATTTAATTTTGAAGAATCATACAAAAAGATCACCCATCCCATGCCGAAAAAATAAGACCAGAGCATGCATATAAAGAAGACAAGGATCTGGAAGTTTTTTTCATCGATAAAGTTGGCGATATGGCTTCTTGCTATAATTGCCGTCCTTTCTTTGATAGGGACATTTATTCCCCAGAACGAATCGCCCGCATTCTATATGGAAAAGATGGGGCATGCGGGCTACAGCTTCTTGTTAAAAACAGGGTTAGACAATATCTACTGCTCCTGGTGGTTTATTCTTTTCCTGACACTGCTCTCCTTGAACCTGGCCGCGTGCCTTGTAAACAGGCTGCCTTTGAAAATCCGTTCCCTCGGGACCTTTATAGCCCACCTCGGCATACTGGTCATACTTCTCGGGGCGTTCATCGGAATAATTTACGGCGAGAAAGCCCTTATAAAAATAGGCGAGCAGGAGGAGGTAAGCTCTTTTATGGCCAGGGGCCGAAGGGTTGATTTGGGATTTTCTATCAGGCTGGACGATTTTATTTACACTGAACATGTCGATCCAAAAGAGAGATTATTGGTTTACAGCGCTAGAGATCATGTCGAGGAGCCGATAACCCAAATTCCTGTCGAAATAGGGAAGGAGTCGGAGATCGCCGATACCGGCAGCAGAATCAGGATACTTCGCTATCTGCCCGACTTTGTGATGGATACATCTACGAAAGAGGTATCCAGCAGATCCGGCATGCCGAATAATCCGGCAATAGAGGCCGAGCTAAAAGATAAATTCGGCGATATCAAAACATTCTGGGTGTTTGCCCGTTTTCCCGATATGCATCAGAGGATGGATCCGGATTTTAAATTTATATATCACTGGGCCGGCCGCCGGCCTAAAGATTTTATCAGCAAAGTCACCATTTTAAAAGGACCGAAAGAAATTATGAGGGGGGATATACGCGTTAATGGGCCTCTCGATTTCGGCGGGTACAGGTTTTTTCAATCCACTTATGATACGGAAGAGCTCAGGTGGTCAGGGCTGCAGGTGGTTAAAGATCCTGGCGTGGGCGTGGTGTATGCGGGTTTTCTACTGCTCATCGCCGGTGTTACGGCCATATTCTATGTCAACCCCGTGATTAAAAGGAGATAAGAAAACAGATGTCTTCTCTATATCTTAACCTGGGTTTCGGCCTCTATTTTTTAGCTATGGTCCTGTATGCGTCGGGGCTGTTCTTCGCGAAAAGAAGCGCCCCGATTTTTGCAAGATCTGTTACGATCTGCGCCATCCTCAGCCTTTCATTTTATTTAGGAATTCGATGGCATGTTGCGGCGAGGCCGCCATTTAGCGATATGTTCGAATCGCTCGTTGTGCTCGGCTGGGCTATTGCCGTAGTTTCTGTTTTTATCGATATAAAATACAAGAATAGAATCATTGCCGCGGGCGCGGCCTTAATGAGCCTTTTGGCTATAGGGTACGCTTCGCTTTTGGACAAAGAGATATCCCCGCTCCTGCCGGCCTTAAGGAGCAACTGGCTGACCATTCATGTGTTGACATGTTTTATCGGCTATGCGGCATTAACCGTATCTTTTGTTTCCAGCGCTGTCATCTTATGCAGGAAGAAAGAGGACAGAAGCCTTGACGCCATCAGTTATAAAATGACGGCGTTTGGTTTTCTTTTTCTGACGTTGGGCATTATAAGCGGCGCCGTATGGGCGAACTCCGCCTGGGGCACCTACTGGAGCTGGGACCCTAAAGAGGCCTGGTCGCTTATTACCTGGTTCGTCTATGCCATTTATCTGCATGTCAGATTAAGGATTGGGTGGAAAGGGAAGAGCGCGGCATGGGTATCGATCATAGGTTTTCTGGCAATGGTCTTTACCTATTTCGGCGTGAATTATTTATTGAAAGGGCTGCACAGTTACGGCAGTTAGTCGATACTTTTTAGCGTATAGCGTATAGCGTATAGTTTTTATTTTTCCTAAACGCTATCCGCTATACGAACGAGGCATAGATGACGAAAAAAAAGGCGCTTATCATAATCGCGGCGGTCCTGTTATTGTTTATAGCGGGCTTTGTCTTTTTATTCGAATTTTCAACCAGCCCTCAATTTTGCAAATCCTGCCATATCATGAAACCGTATTATGAGTCGTGGAAGGCCTCCAAACATAATAAAGTCGGATGTGTTGAGTGTCATTACCCGCCCTCGGGGCCCCGCGAATATTTATGGAAAAAATTCCAGGCGTTGTCCGAGGTGGTAAAGTATGTAACCCGGACATATAAACCCAGGCCGTTCGCGGAAGTCGAAGACAGCGCCTGTTTGAGAGAGGGGTGCCATTCAAAACGGCTATTGGATGGAAAATTAACGTTCGGCAGGGGGGTAAAATTTGACCATAGGCCGCATCTTACGGAATCGCGCAGAGGAAGGCAGCTGCGCTGCACATCCTGCCATTCACAGATCATGGTCGGCAGCCATGTCGAGGTTACACTGGATACCTGCTATCTGTGCCATTTTAAAGGCCTTAAGGGCGCGCGCGAGCTGAAACCTATCGGCGGATGCGTATCCTGCCATGAAGTACCGGAAAAAGAGTTTACATTAGGGAATATGAAATACAATCATAAAGATTTCGCGGCTAAGCACGGCGTCGAATGTCAGGATTGCCATCTAAATGTGATCCAGGGCAGCGGCGCGGCTCCGAAAGACAGGTGCTACTCCTGCCATAACCAGCCGGAGAGGCTGGATAGATACGGTGACATAGCGTTTATTCACGAAAATCATATAACAAGGCATAGTGTGGCCTGTTTTCATTGTCATACCGAAATGACACATTCTGTAAAGACGGTTTCTCAGCAGCCGAAGCTCGATTGCGCAATGTGCCATAGCGATACGCACTCCGGGCAAAAGGCCATGTATGAAGGCAAAGGCGGCCGCGGCGTGCCTGAGATGCCGGGCCCGATGCATCTTGCGCAGGTGGGCTGCCTTGCCTGCCATAATGTAGAGGATGAGGATAAGGAAGGCCGCGGGGCGGAGCAGCTATTTAACGGAAAGACGTTTAAAGCATCCGACGCGGCATGCATCAAATGTCATGGCGAAAAATATGCGGGGCTAATAGATGATTGGAAAAAAGAATTGGATAATGCCCTTAAGGCCATCGATCCCCGGCTTAAGGAAGCTCAGAATGTATTGTCGCAGGCTTCAGCCGATGCGCCGAATATCAGCCGCTTAAAAGATCTTTATGGCGGCGCGATTTATAACTATGATTTTGTGCGATCTTCAACAGGCATACATAATATATACTATTCGGCGAGGTTGCTTGAAAACGTAAACGATGGTTTGGAAAAGTTCCGGAAAGAGTCGGGCAGAGAGCTTCCCGCCCTGCAAAAAGCAAGTTTACTGGATGGCAGTTACTGCTTAACGCTTTGCCATGCCAGATTGGACGTTAAGATCCCGGAAGAGGTTAAATATAAGGGTAAGCCCATGCCTCACAGTATGCACGTTGACGAGGCCGGAACATGCGGCGCTTGTCACGAGATAGGCCGCCACAAAGAGATCCCGCTTAAGTCTGATCTCTCCATATGCGGGACTTGTCATGAAGATGGTATGTGAAAAAGGATGTCATGCGTAAGCGATGCAGGAATTACGCGATAAGCGCCGCTCTATTGTTATTTATCGGCATTCTCTTTTCTCCTGTCATGTCGCTGTGCCAGGAGCCGCCGTCAAATAATGATTGTCTTACCTGCCATGATAATATCGATATCCGGGAATATAAGGCGTCTGTTCACGGCCCAAGCCTCTGCACGTCATGCCACAGCGATGCCCGCGATATCGCTCACCAGGAAAAACCGGCTAAGGTAAATTGCGCAAACTGCCATAAGTATGAGTCACTGGCCTATAATGCGTCTGACCACGGCCAGGCGGCGAAGTATGGTATTCCGGCAGCAGGCTGTCCGGATTGCCACGGCCGGCCCCACGCGATCCTGGATACGCGTAACGCCAAATCGCCGGCATATCGCCAAAACATCCCCGAAACGTGCGCCAGGTGCCATGACGACGAAAAGAGGATGGCTAAATATAATTTATTGGAGGAGAACCCGTCCGCGACATATAGAGAGACTGTTCACGGGAAAGCCCTTAAAGAAAAAGGGTTAGCGTCTGCGGCAATATGCACGGATTGTCATGGTTCGCATAATCTGTCGTCTCCGGCTAATCCAAAATCCAGGATCTATTGGTCCAATGTACCGTCAACCTGCGGCAGGTGCCATGAGAATGTCCTTAATACGTATTTACGCAGTGTCCACGGGAAAGCGGTAACGGCCGGTAAACGGGACGCGCCCGTCTGCACCAGCTGTCACGGCGAACACACCATCAGGTCCCATAAAGACCCGGAGTCGTCGGTTTATCCGACGGTGATTGCAAAAAAGACATGCGGCCAGTGCCATGCCGCCGAGAAGATAATCACCAAATATCGATTGCCCGCCGGCCGGGTCGAAACCTATCTGCAGAGCTATCACGGATTGGCCGGCAAGTTCGGCGTGACGACAGTGGCAAACTGCGCGAGTTGTCACGGTATCCATGACATCCTCCCCGCGAACGACCCCGATTCCGATGTCAATAAGAAAAACCTGCCGAAGACATGCGGAAAATGCCATCCGAACGCGGGGGGAAAGCTTGCCAAAGGTTCCGTCCATCTTGCGCCTTCCGCGACGCAAGACAGGGCGGTATTTTATGTAACCTGCATCTACATACTGCTCATCGTCCTGACTATCGGCGGAATGCTGGCGCATAACACCCTGGACTTCCTGGCTGAATTAAGGATCCATTATCAGAAACATCAAAAAAAGGCCGTATCTATCCGCTTTACGACAGGTGAACGCATCCAACATCTCTGTCTTGTAAGCACCTTTTTCTTATTAGCATATACCGGGTTCGCCTTACGTTATCGCGAAGCATGGTGGGCATTGCCCTTTACGATCTGGAATCCCGGATTTGATTGGCGAGGGATCGTTCATAGAATTTTTGCGGTCATCTTCGTAGCCTTGGTGATATACCATGGATACTATTTATTCTGGACATCGCGCGGGAAAGAGCAGCTTAAGGCTTTAATGATCAAGGGGAGGGATTTCTCGGATTTCTTCGCGACCATGAAATACTATTTCGGTATTCGTAAAGAAAAACCAAAGTATGCCAGGTTTAACTACGTAGAGAAATCCGAGTATTGGGCCCTGGCGTGGGGATCTATCATCATGATCCTTACGGGGGCAATGCTTATGTTTGAAAACTTCTTTTTCCGGTATTTCCCTAAATGGATAT
>JAUYDB010000146.1 GCA_030691985.1 Candidatus Omnitrophota bacterium
GGATGATGAGTAAAATAATATTTGTTTTCGGCGGCGCGCGAAGCGGTAAAAGCCGCTATGCCGTGGAGGCGGCAAAAAAATACGGAAAGAAGACGGTATTCATCGCTACGGCTACGGCGCTGGATGATGAGATGAAGGAGAGGATACGCCTTCATAAGGTGTCCAGGCCAAAAGGGTGGGGACTTATCGAGGAGCCGGTGAATTTGAGCGATACCGTGCCCGGGCTGAAGCCGATATATGACGCGGCGATCATCGATTGCGTCGGATTATGGGTATCCAATCTTTTAATGGCCAACATGAAAGACGGGGATATAGAGAAGAGGATAAAGGAGTTGGGCGCTGGCATCAGAAAAGCCAAGACCGGTATTGTTATCATCGTATCTAATGAAGTGGGCGAAGGGATAGTCCCAGGCGATCCGCTGTCGAGGCGATTCCGCGATCTGGTCGGCCTGGCAAATCAGATAATAGCGGCCAAAGCCGATGAGGTTATCATGATGAAGGTTGGGATACCGGTAAGAATAAAATAGGCGGGCATATGAAATTATTGAACGAGACGATATCAAAGATCGGAAAAATAGACAATTCGTTATCAGGGGAAACGCAGAAGAGGCTCGACAATCTGACGAAGCCGCAGGGGAGCCTTGGAAGATTGGAAGATTTAGCCAAGCAGATCGTCGAAATAACAAAGGTCAAGAAACCAGAGCTAAAACACAAAGTTATATTCACGATGGCCGGTGATCATGGCGTTGTCGCGAATAATGTAAGCGCTTTCCCGCAGGAAGTGACACCTCAGATGGTCTACAATTTCTTAAATGGCGGGGCGGGGATAAACGTTCTCGCAAGGCACGTAGGCGCAAGGGTAGTTATCGTCGATATGGGAGTTGCGTGTGATCTTAACGGTAATCCGGAGCTTGTGATAAAGAAAGTCAATTATGGCACGAAGAATATGGCAAAAGGACCCGCGATGTCGAAAGACGAGGCTATTAAGTCCGTTGAGAACGGCATAGAGGCATTCAATGAGGCGCTGTCGGCTGGAATAGATATAGTTGGCACGGGTGATATGGGTATCGGGAACACGACTCCTTCGAGTGCTATCGTCGCCGCCATAACCGGCCGTAATGTGGAAGAGGTGACGGGTAGAGGCACGGGCATAGATGACAAAACCCTGGCCGGTAAGATCGCCGCTATCAAAGAGGCTTTGAAAGTAAATAAGCCGAACCCAAAAGACGGAATAGATATCCTGTCTAAGGTTGGCGGATTTGAGATAGGCGGCCTGGCCGGAGTAATACTGGCAGCCGCGGCGCACAGGATCCCGGTAGTTATAGACGGATTCATTTCCGGAGCGGCCGCGTTGATAGCATATACATTGGAGCCGAAAGTCAGAGATTACATGATAGCCGCTCATTGCTCAGTCGAGCAAGGCCATAAGGTCGTCCTTGCGCATTTAGAGCTGAAACCTATACTTGACCTGAATTTAAGGCTAGGTGAGGGGACCGGCGCGGTATTAGCCATGAACATAATAGAGGCAGGCACTAAGATATTGAACGAGATGGCGACGTTCGAAAGCGCCGGTGTTTCCGAAAAGGGCGAATGAACCCATTCGACTTCGCTCAGGGTTCATCCTGAGCAAGCGACAAACGACCCTTCGACAAAAGCTCAGGATTCGTCCCGAGCCTGTCGAGGGACGAAATGAGGAGCGCGTCGAAGGATGAAAAGACTTCTAGTCGCTTTACAGTTCTTAACGATCATCCCTTTCAAAATTAAGGGAAAGGTTGATGATAGCGATCTCGGGAGATCTCTTATTTATTTCCCGATAGTGGGCCTCTTAATAGGCCTTTTTCT
>JAUYDB010000173.1 GCA_030691985.1 Candidatus Omnitrophota bacterium
TCTGAAGTAAAAGAACTCTTTCGAAACATTATTTAAAAATCAACAAAGTTCTTGCCAGTATATCCTATTTATTATTTGACTCAGGCCCATAATGGCAGCTCGTGGCGGCATTAATAAACAATAACGATTTAGAAATATATATTGCTAAATCATGCCGGAACAAGAACTTTATCCCGCCGGGCGCACTCCGTGCTTGGCTGGATGTCGCATCCCTCGATATAACTCGGGATTGCGTCCTGAGCTTTTGCCGAAGGGCGCAAAGACAGAAAGGAACCCCGGAGGATTATGGCCCGGGCGAGCTTCATGGCAGAAAACCTGTCAAAAGAAAAGGTTGGACTTTCTGATCGTCTCATACAATCCCTTGGCCTTGCCTTGACGAACAGCGCGCTATATCCGCCCGATCATCCCGTTTTTAATTCTTCCATGAAATCCTTCAAGGTAATTCTGGATAAATGGCTTATCGCCGAAGGGAAAGTGGAATTGGGGATATCTCCCAATAACATCTTGCTGAACGGCGCGTTTGTCAAAGAGGATAGTGCTCTCTACGGCGGCGTAGCCGCCCACCTGCATAAGAAAGGCCTCATGGCCGTTTCCTTCACAGAAGGCGTTGACATGGCTGAGCTTCTACAGTTTTTTAGCTTTCTTAAGAACGACGCGGATGTCATTTCGGAAAAAGGAGGCATTGCAAAGAATATCGGTATAATGCCCCACCTTATGATAAAGGAAGTGGATTACAGCTCTCTTCTGACGAGCGCGAAGACAGCCGCCGCTATAGACGAAAAAACCATGTGGCAGTTACTTTCCGGCATGGGGAAAGAGTTGAAACAGGGCCGGCTTTGTAAGTCAAATGCCGAATTTATAACCGGGTTTTTAAAAAACCCGAAAAAGGCCGCGGCGATGTTAAATATGATATATAAAGAAGCGCCGGCTAAACCCGATGGGCGATCAGCGGCGGAAGAGATAAGAGATGTCTTTTCAGAAATGAATAAGTATTTTGATAGATATCCCGCAGGCGGCGAGGAGAATACAAAAAAAGAGCTGGTGGATATCATGTCGAATCTCGACCCGGGCCTTGTGGTGAGTTTATTTAAGGATAAGGCCGTCGAAGATGACACCCCCGACCTCGCAGATGAGTTATTCAAAGGATTCCCGGACGATATGACAGCGGACTTTATAGCATCGCTCATGCAGAGCGGGAATAATGTCAATGAGAAGATGGTAAGGTTGTTCGATCGATTGCTGTCGGGACGAGATAAATCTGACGGCATCCTTTCGATAGTAACGGATAAATTATTTAATAAAAAGCTATTGAACAGGAACGCGCTGTCGGCGCTTCAGAACTCCATCAAGGATCTCTTTGAAACCCATCCGGACGATGATTTCATCATGCAAATGTATAATCTGACCGTAGGGGCGTTTCTTAATAAGGACAAGGCCGCCGAGTCAGGCCCTGGAAGATACCCCGCGCTTACGGGTGAATATTATGAATCTTTAAAGGAGGATAATTTAAAGAAAGAAAAAATAAGGCTTTTACTCAACATCCTATGGGTGGAGAATGACACGGTGAGATTTAAAAAGGCGAGCGACATTCTGGTAAGCTCTTTCCGGGAGATCCTGGCCCCGAAACACATCAAGAACATTAAAGAGGTATTCGAGCTGTTGTGCGAAAAACTTAAGCCCACCGCGCAGATGAACGATAACGCGATAGCTTCGACGGTAAAAAATACGCTTGAAAGAATAGGCGGCGGAGAAATTACCGGCACGCTCATCTCTTTTATCCCGGAGATAGGCCCCGAGGCATTGGATGATATCGCATACGTCCTTATCAATGCAAAGGAGGCCTCCGCCGGCCGGCTGCTCGACCTTTTCATGAAAGAGGAGGACGGTGTAAACCGTAGTAAGTTCGGCTATGTGTTATCCATGCTTGATGGCAGGATAGCAAAAGAGGTCTCCTCCAGAATAGAGACTGCTGTAAACAGCTCGCTCTTTTCCGTGATAGATGAGCTTTACGAAATACTTAAGAGGGTGGATATGCGGGAAGCGCGCATCGTGGCAGGGAGATTGATAAAAAACAAGAATGCGCGGATACGTTCATGGGCATTGGAAGAATTTTCTCCCGATAGCGTAGAAGAAAAAAACAGTATGCTCGAAATTCTCGGACAAGAAAATAGCCCGGAAATTAAAAAGAAGATCCTTATCGCTCTCGTAAAAACCAAGGACGGTGAGATAGTAAAAAAACTGTTTGAGAGCGCGGGAAGGGGGTTTTTCAAGAAAATCGCCTTCGGCGATAATTCTAATGCGCGATTTTCAGTGGTCAGGAAAGTGCTTTATACTTTTCTACACCATAAAAATAGCTTTTTGCTGGACCTTGTAACATTATGCGGCGCTTTTAAGGTGGAGGGGTCGCTGGCATATCTTAAAATGGCGCTGAGCCGCAGGCCTTTTATTAACACAACGGCAATAAGAGAGCTTCGGATTCAATCGGTGCTCAGCCTGGCCCGGATAGGGACGCCTGAAGCTATGGAATTTATCATGAGGTCGGCTGATGACCCTGACAAGTCTGTCAGGGCAATGTGCAAATTAGTGTTGGAATCCTGAAATCGGAAATCGGGAAAAGGTACTTTAAATGGATGCTTGCGATATCAGGGCCAGGGTGGAAGAATTGATCGGGTTCTTAATAGGCGCGGTGCGGACGGGAAACGTCTATGGCAGAGACCATAATTTAACAAAGGACGCGATCGACAAACTTTATTCGAGCTTGCGCGCCGCCTTGTCGGATCGGGAGGAAATAACCATCGGCATTATAGGCGATGAGGTTGCCTTTGAGAAAATGCCGTTTTATGAAATAAGTAAAAATATGGGGAAGTTTATCCTGCAGTTGAAGACAATGAAGATCGAGAAGATCAGTTTTCTGCAAAATTGCGAGAAGAGGGAGTTGGCCGTATTCATCAACGCGCTTGCCGGAAGCATCAAACACCATGGAAAAGACAGCGGTATTGAAAAGGCGCTGGAAGCGGGCACGGTAAAGAATATATTAGTGGGGACTATAGGGTTTGGGAAAGAGCCCGAAGAACCCGCGTCGGAAATAAACGCGCGAGCCCAAACCAACGCGAGTTTTCAGGAAGGCATAGATTTTTTAAAACAAACGTTGGACGACATAAGCAACAACAGGCCGGTGAATATAAGGGCGGCGCGATTCGTCATCAATAAGATCGTGGGCAGTCTATTAAAAAATATGCATTCGCTCCTAATGCTCATTTCGCTCAAAAAACACGATGAGTATACATTCGTTCATTCTCTGAACGTGGCCATATTTACCCTGGTCCAGGCCGAGGCGCTTGGACTGCCGGAAGGACTTTTAACGGATATCGGGATAGCCGCCCTTCTGCATGATATCGGCAAACTGTCGGTTGAGGCTGATATTATAAAGAAGAGCGGGAAATTGAATCAGGAAGAGATTGAGAAGATGCATTTGCATCCGATTGCCGGAGCCGAAATATTGCTGGAGACGCCGGATGTGCCGCTCGTCGCGGCAGTTTCCACATTCGAGCATCATATGAAATATGATATGCAGGGATATCCGGCCAGGCTTTACGGCGACAAACTTAATCTTGCGAGCATGATGATAGCCATCGCGGACGCATATGACGCCATGAGGACGAAGAGGTCTTATCATGAAGCCTTTGCGGCGGAAAAGGTGTATGAGGAGATGATAAAATCTTCCGGGAAAAATTTTCATCCGGATCTCCTGGATATATTTTTTAAGAGGATCGGGATATACCCCCCGGGCACGCTGGTAGAGCTGGACGATAACGCCGTGGGATTGGTGGTAAAAGCAAACATTGTAGACACAAAAAGGCCTCAGGTAGAAATGCTGTATAACAGTAAAGGCGAGGAGGAGAAAGAAACTTATATAATCAATCTGTTGGAAAAAGACGAGACGACCAAGGAATACAAGCGGGCCATAGTGAAATCAATACCCATTTCGGATAAGCACAATATCCCGGCTAAGTATAAGACCGAATGAAAAATATGAAGACAAGCCAAAGATCCGCCGCACGATTATACTTATACCTTTGTCCTTTTGTTAATTGAACAAAAAGGGGTCAGACCCTTCAAGCGTTAAGTACTTTCTGGGTCAGACCCCTTTTTGTTTGACATAGTTGACAAACGGGCGGTAAAGTTGTAACCTGTTCACCAACGGAAAGCCAACGGCAGGCGAGATGAAAAACGCAAATGAAATATAAGCACGCTTTATTCCTAAACCCTTATATCGAAAACACCGCAACAAGCGTCATGGGGCTTTTCCCGCCTACAGGCCTTGAGTATGTGGCCACAAGCGCCAAAGGCCTTGTCGATAAAATAACCCTTCTCGACCTGCGATACGAAACAGACCTGTGCGATACCGGCAAGCTGATCGATTTTATACGCAAGGATATCGACATCGTATGTGTCAGCGTCGGGTGGGATCGCCAATATGAAGAGATCTGCGGCCTGTTGAACAGGCTGCCGGATAACATACCTTTAGTCGTAGGTGGATATAAAGCTACGGTAGAAGTCGATGGCCTCTTTCGGGCCTGTCCGGGGATAGATATTATTGTCAGGGGCGAGGGTGAAGAGACGATAAAAGATATACTGAAAGGGAACCCGCCTGAATTTATTTTAGGCATCTCTTACAGGGGCAGCCAAGGGGTAGTCCATAACGCTAACAGGCCATTACCTGACGTAGATCTCGTAGGTTCACCGAATCGCGCTTTAAGAC
>JAUYDB010000197.1 GCA_030691985.1 Candidatus Omnitrophota bacterium
CATAAAACTCATCGATTTAATAGAGCTTACCTACGATATTGTTAAAACCACGATAGACTACGCCGTAAGAAGATGTATTAAAGATAGGCCTATCTCAGCCGCCAACATCCTTGCGGCATGTATGAAGCAGATAGGCAGGGATGTCCTTAGGACCACGGAAACCGAGGATATATTTAAGGAAGCGGAACGAAATACCGAGAAATTGCTTGAGAATATGGCGAGACTACGCCGTATCTACGGCGCCCATATCAATGATGTCATGATCTTTCTCCTTATGGCAGAGACGCCGGTCGCCGAGATTAGCTTATGCTTTAGCGGCAAGGATAATGATATGCTCCGTTCTTTGTTAAATCTCGCCATCTCCAGATGCGAGACAACTGATGCCGTTACACGAAAGAATATATTCGATAATATTATCCAGAAGCTTTTCTTTAAAGATCCCGTCCTGTTCGATTTGGCATTATTAAATAAGCTGAAATCCGTATTCTTACCTGATGTCCCGCAAGTCAAATATCTCTTATTCTTAGCGGGGAGGAAATCGCCGGATCCTAAACTATATGACAGCTCGCTCTTCCCGTATCAGGATGAGTTTAAGGCGCTCATGGGGCATGGCAAGAGACGTGTTCTCGTCATGCATAATATAAAAGATGGACAGGGTGACGAACTTATACGTAACGGAACACTCATTCAGGCGCTCCTCGATTTTAACCCGGAGACAGAGGTTATAATCTATACCGGCAGGGGATATCTATACAGCCATCCGCGCGTCGTGACAAGGGATGTTAACGACTACGCTCCAAACATGGATGAACATTTTGACTTAATTATGCACCACTACGATGCCTCCCAGTGCTATGAATATGGTATACAGGCGAGCTTTCAGCAATACTTAAGTTCGCATCAACCATCCGTATATATAAAGACCAATAAGTCAAACGATGAGTTTACGTATAAAATAGTAAAAATGGGATTGCATGAAATACCATCTCCTTCTTATGATGGTAATGTCTATACGGCAGTACATAGACTTTGCGCGGAATTAGGGCTTGATTCGCTTAGGTTGGGCACAGAGAAGCCCCTTCAATCTATATTCACCGGACTACCCAATGATGATGCGAAAAGTTACTGGGAAATGGAAGTCATGGCTTATAACAAAGAGAATAGGCCTGTTCTCATATTCAATGGATTCGGCGGGGAGATAGAGAGTAAAGGATATGACAGAAGCGATACGGGAAAGGCTAGATTCGCCACTGATACACATGAGGCGATAGAGGCCGACTATTTTATCGTGATATTACCTAACCACCAGGAATGGGGTACTCCTCAAGTAGCTCAATCGATTGTCGATAGATTATCTGAAAAAGATAAGAAATATGTATATGTAGCACCTTTCCCTAAGGATAAGCCGCTTCTCCATAAATATCTCATAGAGTATTCGGACATGGTCTGTACAGTCGAGGGCGGCCTCATGCACCTGGCCTACAATATGGGCAAGCCATTCAAGGTAATATCAATGGCAGGATCAGGCTCTTTAGACAAATGGATGCCCGTGACAGTGAATCTAAGGCAGGGAGTAATAGGGGCGGATATAGGGGAAGGGATTAGGAGTTTTGGCATAGCGGATGTGGGGGAAGAAAGGCCGTTGCAACACGCAGCCGGACAATCTATTCAAGCATCAGCTGTAAAAATAACGGACCTTGCGCCAGCGCAATCTCCTCCTTCCGGCTTAGGCGGCACGGGATTCCTGCCGCATATATTTGAGGGAATCGCTGTACAATTAGATAGTCCCGCGCCTCTGCGCTTGGGCGATACCGATCAGGAGGTTATCCTTGCCGGGCTCGCTACCAAAGATGCCCCGCCAGCTGACCGGCGTATCTCAGATGTCCTTTCCAGGCTCGATGAAATGCAAATCACCGCGCTTAAGGCAATGGCAGACCACTGGGGCAAGCCAGCGGAAAATATGCGCCAGCGGCTGGATGAAGCATTATTAGAAGCGTGGGGACAGCCCATGCAGCAGAAGGCAGTGACAGCCCCTGATGCTTTTGCCGGAGCAGTTGACCAGAATAGGATGATAGATACCGGCGCCATTCCGCAAGGTGTTACCCTATCCCCATCGCAGACGCCGGCGAAAGAGCGACTCCGCGAGGGTGACGGGATGCTGTGGGGCGACCTGGCTAATCTTGCGCATGATTCTATAGCGGATGGAAAGATTAACCGAAAATTAATAGAAATAGTAGCGCTTCTTGAAGAGAGGGGCTTGGGAGGGCAAGAGGAAGATATGAAGGTCGTGTTTGAAAATGCCGGGCGGCAGGATCTGTTAGCCGAGTTTAACAGGCAGCTTGCGGAGGCGAAAGCGGCGGCCCTGGCCCGGCAAGGTGGAGCGGCCGCGCCAGCCGCGCCAGCCGCGCCAGCCGCGCCAGAGATACGGATAAAGCCTATACCTGGATCTGTAGAGTTTTATGATGGAGGGATGGAGATTGTTAAGTCGCCGGCTGAAGATAAAAAACCGGAGCTTGCTTATGAAGTGGCGCGAAGTGTCGCTCGGATTCACAGAAAGGCCGGTAAGGGCATATATCCAAAAATACCATATATTGAAGATATGCAGGATGATGAAGTAAAGAATGTGATCAATAAACTATTGCCCGGTAAAACCGATTGGCAAAAGGATGAGATTATAGCCCTTGCAAATGAGATTATTTCTAAGAAAAAGGACGCTACTTTGGCCATTGCCGACGCAATATCTACGCCCGCCGTTGCCGACAAACCCGAGGCGCGGATGGCGGCGACTGTGAAGGCGCTTCAGACGATCGAGGGTAAGGACAGCATAGTTAAGATAGTCGTAGGCGTGCCTGCAGGCGATGAATTTAAATCTGTCTGCAATCCTGCCTCGCTTAACAATATTAGCAAGGGACTGGCCAGCAACGGCTACGGCATAATAAGAACTGATCCAAATAGCGGCGAAAGGATTCCTGACAGCCGCCAAATAATTCCGTTCTATATCGACCTTTCGAATGCTGAGACTACCGAAGCTACGCTGGAGAGTTATAGAAATGCCGTAGAAGCGGCCAAGGCTCAGATACTCAAAGATGGCGCTATGGGCGGACATATTGTGGCATTCGCGCCGCAGATGGTAACAAGTCTGAAGCTGACAGATGAATACAAGACGGAACAAAACATAATTGTAGTTCCTGACCAATATAGCGATTGTAATCCCAAAGAGAAGCAGATCCCGGATATCTGCGGCCGAAACGCAATAGCAAGGTTGATGGTCAGGTGTAAGCAAGCAGAAGCAGCCGAAAGCATTGCCGATATCGATAGGGCGATAAGCGTGCTTAAGGATTTTCTTGCAGAGATATCCACTAACGATCTAACGAAGGTGAAAGATTTGAATATGCTGTTAGAAAAGTTGCATGAGCAGAGAGGGCTGATGATAAAGCCTGTCGATTACGAAGGCGATACGAGGAAGTGGAGAACAATGCAGATCGCGACAGCGACGTCAGCATAGAGTCGATAGCCTTGTTTAGCGTATAGCGGATAGCGTAGAGCGTATAGTTTTTATTTTTCCTATACGCTAAACGCTATACGCTAACCGCTAAAACTGCAGTTCGACTGGCATTGCCCGGGTTGTCGGAACGCCCTTCAGGGCTTACTAGCGTCGGTCCTGAATAAGAGCCGGCGATTCCGGGCTTTCTATACTTCGCCCCTCATTAAATTATATGGGCCTTATCGCTTCTCTTGAAATTTTTTAAGCATCGGTTCTCTTATGGACACCAGGCCAGGGCCTTTCGCCTAATTTTACTATCAT
>JAUYDB010000254.1 GCA_030691985.1 Candidatus Omnitrophota bacterium
GCGGTTAGCTCAGCTGGTAGAGCGTTCGGCTTACATCCGAAAGGTTCAGAGGTTCAAGCCCTCTACCGCCCACCACTATAACGTTCGGGCTCCGGGCCAAACATTGCGGTAAATGTTTGCCCTTCGCCCCGCAACCAGTCGATAGACAGCGGGACTAGCGTCCGAACGTTTTTAAGGAAAAACCTTTTCTAAAAAGGTTTTTCCTGAATATTCCTTTTCCAAAAGGATTTCGTGCCAGGGACTCGAAGCCAATTTTCGCCGACCGAAGGGAGGAAAAGCCCTCTGGGCGACAGAAAATTGGCCGGTCCGAAGCGAGCTATGCAAGCGAAGGACCAAGCCCTCTACCGCCCACCAGCTTCTCCGATGATAGCCAGAGAGGGAGAGAATAATAAAAGCAGTTAACGTTTAAACATCGGCTGCTTTTTTTCTGGCTTGTCGTCGAATGCATTTACTCTTGACAATACAACCATTTAGTTGTATACTTTATATGGAAGGACAAAAGGGTTTGTGGCTAAAATAACATCTTATTATTATATAACAGAATCCGGCAAGTCGCCGGTAAAAGAATTTATCAATTCATTAGATTTTAAAGCACAAAGAAAATTTTTCTTTGTAAAAGAACTGTTAGAGGAATTTGGTCATAGATTACCATTCCCTCATGCTAAATATATCGGGAATAGCATATTTGAGTTGAGATTCAAAGGACACGAAGGCGCAGGTAGAGTTTTATATTTCTTTTATCATGAGGATAAGGCAATATTTACCAATGGCTTTATTAAAAAAGCCAATAAAACACCGAAAAATGAAATAACTATAGCTATTGAAAGAAGAAATGATTTTTTAAATAGGCAAAAAGGAGATGATAAAAAATGAGAATTAAAAAAGTAAATGAACATTTAAAAGAGAAGCTGAAAGACCCCTATTTTAAAGAGCTTTATGAGCTCGAGGAACAGAAGCTCAAGATTGTAAAGCGGATAATCGAATATCGGGTCAAGAATAAACTTAGTCAGAAGCAATTGGCCGACAAGGTGGGGGTTACCCAACAGCATATTTCGAAGATTGAAAACGGAGAATTCAGCAGTATCTCTACCCTTGAAAAGGTATTACTTTTTATCGGTTATACGGTTAAAATGCAAGCTATCCCGATTAGTCAGGGCATTAAGCACAAGCTTGAGCGGTTTATTCATCCCAAAGGGCGGGTGCAGTTCGCCTAGGGATAAGAGGGAAGAGCATGGGATGGAAGATCGGGGCCGATGCGTCCGTAGCCGTTATAGCTATAGGGGCCGGCAGCGAGATCAGCACCGCCGTCGCCAATAAGCCGGTAGCGGGGTTCGTCTTCGGGCAAAAAGGGCTTATGTATGACCTCAGCCTAAACGGCGCGAAGGTCACGAAGATTCAAAGGTAGAGTAGAAAACAGTAACAGACCAGTTCTATAAGTAAAGGTAGCCTAAAAAAAATAGGGACTGTCCCAACGTGTCTATTTCACGGTGAATGGGACTGAGCCCAATTTTTTGTTAAGACGAAAAAAGCTAACTAAATTTATATTGCCTTAACAAATTTGTAGTGTATAATATTAGCGCTATGTTTGATCATAGAGCTAAATATAATGTTTTATATAAACTTATCAATATTATCTTAGCGTGCCTATTCTGCGCTAACACAGCCGCTTTAGCCAATCCTGATACTCTCGCCCCGGCCGTCGGCAATCCAAAAGTCTACCAAGAGATGCGCAGTGTGATGGAAGAACGTCTTGCCGC
Source organism: Candidatus Omnitrophota bacterium (assembly GCA_030691985.1). GTDB lineage: Bacteria > Omnitrophota > Gorgyraeia > 2-01-FULL-45-10 > 2-01-FULL-45-10 > JAUYDB01. Next base: position 1,758 of record JAUYDB010000254.1, read on the forward strand.
GCATCAAGATCCTATCGATGAATTCATAAAGCAAAATTCCGGTAAAGCCAAGGGTCTTTCAGCTATTCCATATCTTGAAGAAGAGTTTATGCAGTGTATTAACGCGTGCGGCGCGAAGAACATGCTCACCAGACTCAAGGCAACCCTTACCTCTGCCGGTGGAAAGATGCAAGTTGTATTCGTGAAAAGTGAAGATAAACTACCTGTGTTTGAAGGCAAGAAAGCATGGGGACACGCCGGTACTTATGTTACAGTATTCGCTTTAGAAGGCGAAAAGAGTTCAGAAGAAGGAAGGCGAAAAATAATTAGCCGTCTCTTCCATGAGATACGGGCAAGATCGACAAGAGCAAAGGAATTATTTGATGAGGAGCTGAAGACTAAAAGCCCAACTAGCCCGGAAGAAATAAGCGCTTTTATACGCTCGATGCGAGAGAAGTTTGAAAAAGATAATATCCAGCTACAGCATCAGATGGAGCAATCCGGTCGTATCGAAAGCCAGCCATTTACCCGCGAATTCGCTAATCTTACCTTTGCTATACATCCAGATGTTATGAATAGGGATTATATGATGGCGAACAGGCCAGGCCAATCTGACGGTATGATGGAAGAAGGCATAACTGAGAATAAGGGCGTGTCATATAAAGAATTATTCCAAGACCAGCTTTCTGTCGAATACGGCGGCAAGGCCGCATGGGATATTATTTTGGAAAGACTGGCGGCTGAAATTGGTTTTTCTATCCCCGGCTCTACGCGTTTTACAATCAGGGATATATGGGCTGAATTCATAGAAGCCAATCAAACCCTTGTTAAAGAAGGTAATGATTACATCGAAAGAGACCTTAAAGCACATGGCAAAGTTACAGACGAGACTATAGAAAAATTAACTGAAAGATCACGCAGATTTATCTTCCCTAAGGAACTCGAATTTTTTATCCGCGCGCATACCGAAGGACTCAAGGGCTGGGCTATTGACCGGTCCAGCGGCAGGCACGAAGACTCATACTTAAGAAACTTAGCCGGCATATTCATCTCGCCGAAGAAAAAAGACGAACGTCTAGTGGCTCAAGGTGTAAAAGAAATATTTAAGCACGCCGTAGAAAGAATATGGATAACAGAGAATAGAAGCGAATCGAAGACCGACGGTATTCCTAATTCGCTTACTTCTAAAGAGGGCTTTGGCGTTTTAATTCAGCCGTTCCTTCAATTTGAGGCCTCGGGGACAGCTATGACCAATTTTTATGGTCATACGTCTATCGAGGCCGTGTTCGGTGACGCCGATATGGCAGTAAGAGGCATACACGCTAACGTATCTCAGTTCCTTTTCAAAAAGAGCGACCCCTCACAATTTGAGTATAATCCGTCATTTCTTACAACTCCGCATCAGGTCAGGTTAAAAGGCAAAGTTTATTGCGTAACCGATGACCTTGCCGCGTTAAAAAGCCTTTTAGAGATTTATCCTCGAATAAATGATAAAGTTAGTCCGATAAGCGACACTCAGGCAAAGGAATTATATAGAGTGATAAGCGCCCTGGAGGACGAGATAGGCGTTCCTCTCGATGTCGAATGGGGATTTTTAGACGGAAAATTATACATAATCCAGATACGGCCTATAATAGGAGATTTCAAGAAGCCATTGGTTGAAATGAGTCCGGATTTAAAGAGTAAGAAAGCAATCGCGCAAACACCCATAGCTTTGGGTCATACAACGCCCGCAGGATTTACCGGCAGGATGGTTGTTTTTAGCAATAGTGTTTCAAAAGAGATTATTCAACAGTTTGAAAAGGAATATGGAGAAGAATACATAAGGGTTCAAAGCGATGTTGCCTCCGGTGTCCTTGGGACCAAGACCAAAGCAAAGGCGCTCGTGGATCCGGAACAAGGTTCAAGGCAGGCGCATAATATAAATCTCATAACGGACAGGATCGCGTCCGGCGAATTCGCGTATTGTAACGGGCCGGTTTTAAAGATGAATTTTTTGCGGAATCTCCACTTTGCCCAGCACCCGAAATACGAAGGCGTGTGGCTAAGCGAAGAGGGCGTCACGTATTTCTGCGACGGGCTGCGTGGGAACTTCTACAAAAGCGAGTTGGGGCAATTGCTTATACCGGTGCCTATAACGGGCCAGCTAGCGGCACAGCAGGAGCTTATATTTAAATTGCAGGATGAGATTATCTCCCTGTCAGCAGAAGGTAAGGGTCGTCTCGATATTTTAGACGCTCTTGCGAAGAAGCTAGGATTGTATCCCAGAGCGAGGGATTTTTTGAATAGATTCGGATACGGCGGAAAAAGCTCGGCAGATTTTTCAAAATTAGTTGAAGAAATACAGGAAGCGTCAAACCGCGCTGAGCCGACCCTTGAACAATATATAACGCACTTCGAGGCATTGGGAGCGGTACTCAAGTTTCCAGTTTGGCCGGATAATTGGGAATTACAGTGGCTCGGCGATCTCATGACGTATAAGACTTATTTTTCGCATGCACATCACGGCTGGCGTGAATTTTTAAGGCGGAAAGAAGAGAATGATAGGGCTGAAAGAGTACTTCTGGAGCAAACCGCAGCCGTTTCGCAAGCGCCATCCACGGCGCGGAAACCGATGACAGAGAAATTGCAGATATTGTTCGTGCATGATGATAAAAATCTGTCATCTACTATAAAAGGCCGATTTAAGAAAAGTTTTGGGCTTACAGAAAAGACGCCGGATTGCATTGACGGCGAAGGTTATACGATTTTCTTTGTATCTGACACTATAAATGCGGAGTGGATAATAAGAGAAAACAGGATAGATTATATCATCACAGATTGGATGCTCGCTGATGAGACCGAGACGGCTGAAAGACTGTTAAGTTATGCCGCAGCATTCGGAATAAAGAGAGCCGATATATTTACAGCGGCTATTCAGTATGCTTGGGAAGCTAGAGAGAAATGCCGAAATCTTGAGATAGGAGAATTTCCTTACCTGATAACGCAGGAAGACGAGCAAAGGCAAATTGCGCGTGTTAAAGAAGCGCGTGAGGAGCATCTCCGTAAGTATAATTCGTTACTTACCATGCCGCGCCCTGAGCCGCCGGCTAAACTCAAGGTTATGTTCATAGACAATGATTACAACATATATTCTAACTGGATAGGATTAGATGGTGGCGAGCTCCGCCGGATATTGGGGGAAAAAGAATACGAATTTTTCTTTGCCGGCCATTATACACGCGCGCTTGCGCAAATGGAGTATGCCGATATGGATTTAGTCATCTTTGACATTGAACTTGAGGAGCCGCACCCTGCAACAGTCCAATTATACGGCGATTTTTTCAAGAAAACTGCCGAGAGGTCCAGGCCGATAATTTTAACATACTTATCCGACGACATGGCAAAAAAACGCCTGCGGACAAAATTCAAAGAAGGATTTGCAGACAGGATCCCTATCATTTCCAAGCCTATGAAGAATGAAGAAAAGGCGGCTTTATTGAGGAAGTATCGCGAAGAACAGCTTGAGGATTACAAGCGTCTTCTCGCGGAATGGGATGTCTTGCATGAGGCAAAAAAAGAAGAGACGGCAGAACAAGCCGCCCAGCCGCAAGCGCCGGCACCGGCACCTACGAAGCCCGAGAAATTAAAGGTTTTATTAATTGAAGACGATGTCTCAATAATAATTGTAACCGAAAGCTTGTTTAGGGATTATTTCAACGAAGAAGAATATGAATTGGTAAGCGTGCAAAATGTTAATGAAGCGGAAGAATCGCTTAGCAGAGAAAAATTCCATCTCATTGCATACGATCTTATGTTTCCCGGTTTTGGCAGGATTAAAGATATGTTAGCAACTTCAGGGGCATCCTTAATATTACAAACAGCTGCCAATCCGGAACAAACAAGGGCAAGGTTAGGGAATCGCGTAGGCTTTTATCTTCAGAAACCTTATAGTATACAAAAAGAACTCTTTCCTATGATAAAAAGCGCGCGCCAACAACAGCTCGAAGATTATGAAAAGGCCCTCGCCGCGTGGCAGGCGGCGCAAAGTATAAAGACGCCGACAGCTCAAGAAGCGAGACCTCCGAAACTAAGCCTATTGGTCCTTGAAGATAATGATCTGCTTAGGGATAGAATGGAAGGTAATTTTAGAGATATATTTACTACGGATGAATATGATCTATTTTTTGTAAGCTCTTATGCCGAAGGGCTTGAAATATTACAAAAACACGATATCATGGCAGTTTTGGTCGACCTTAATTTAACCTCAGGGCCGCGTAGAGATTTTTGCAACAAGCTTAAAGATATCGAGCATATTATGGTTATATCTGGTTTTCCTGTTGGACCAGACCAATATACAGCTGAAGTAAGGGCAAAATTGGGTTTAACTATTGCGGATAGGGCAATTATTTTTGATAAAGCCATCGGTACTGATGAACGGTTAGAAATAACTATAAAGAAATTCCGGGAAAATCAGATGAGGGAGTGGGAGGCTACGCATGCTGCAAAGATATCAACAGCTCAGGCTCCGATAAAACTCGAAGAACTCAATATCTTATTTGTAAGTGATGAGGCGGGATATAGAAAAGATGCTCCGGATTATTTTAAGGAGATTTCCGATGCGAAAGTCATGGTTTGTTCTAATGCAAGCGAGGCTATAGCTTATACGAAAGACCATCGGGTTGACATAGTAATAGCGGATTATAATATCCCGATGGCTAACGAGAAAAGCGAAGACACAACCTATAGTGATTCAAATATACAAGCTGTACTTACTACCGCAAAAAAAGCTGGAGAGGCGGATAATCGTAATGTTGCTCTAGTTGTTTTTAGCGCATGGTTTGAAAAACATCAGGAAGCTGCGCTTAAAGGGATATCCGAATCTATACAACTTTTTCGTTCAACAGAACCACGGCTTTTTCAAAAATTTGTAGGAGTTGTAAAAGAAGCTTATCAGGGGCTTGTCCAGGACTATGATCGTGCACTTGCGCAGTGGCAGGTAGCGCAGTCTCAAATACCAGCTAAAAAAGAACCTTCTGCGGCCAAAGGCCAGACGATCTTTGTCCTTGCTAATGCCTCAGCCGAGGCAAAGGCACTGGCAAAATTCATTGAGCAAGAGAAAGACGAGATTTGTACTGTTATTCCGATGGATAGTATATGGTATTTAGAGCGCGAGCTCAGCAAAACTCGTCCGGATATTGTGATTGCCGATGCTACCATAGATAACAAACCCGAAGCCGAAAATATTATACGGCTCGTAAGGGCGAAGAACCCCGAAGCGAAATTTATCTTTACAAGCGAAGAGGCGGCGATTGCCAAAACAGGGCCCAGAGGCGATAATATTCTGGCAGTATTGGAGAAACCATTCCATTTCCGCGATTGTATTGATGTAATGAATGGAACGTATGCGGAGGAAATTACGGCAGCAATGGAGCGTTTTAAAGCAGACAAATATTTCGCAGGCTGGCCGCGTAAAACCCCTCCCGCGCCAAAAATTAGAGAACAAAGACTTTTGGCGATTCTGGATTCAGTGGATGCAGGGCAAGAGGTTTCTGATGAGGAAGCGCAATTTATAAAATCTTGTTGTGAGTATTATGGATATAAATATATGGATATGTTGGATAGAATGAAAACCAAAGATATTATAAACACCCTTCTGGTTTTAGTCGGCCTTAATAAAGAAGAAGGCGATACCTTTGCCTGTGCCGGACAATTCGTCTCAAGCGCATCTGTGCTGGGAGATGAGGCCATTAGCCATGAATATGGGCATTTTTATGTGTTGGTTGACCTCATGACAATAGCGCGAACACATTTTAAAGGACATCCGGAAGTTGATTTATTATTTAAGAGAATAGCCGAAAGTAGAAGAGGCCTATCTGGGGCAAAAACGATAATGGGAACTTTTAATTTAAACAATCAGCCCAAAATATTATCAGGAGTTGCTAACCTAGCCGTTAATTCAGCCGAAGAGGCCGTAGTTGTCGCAGGAGATTTTATACGTTTCTTAGAAAGACAGGATCAAGATTTTAAAGAAGATATACAGCGGATACGAGCGGCTATAGATTCAACGCAAGCATTTTTAAAGTTGTTACAAAATATAAGATTATCGCTTTTGCAGCCAAGCATATCGGTGGAATATGGCTTGAATGCCTTATTAAAAGAAATAGCAGAGCCGGTTCTAGGGCCCGATGTTAAAAAAGGTTATTATAGCCTAGAATTTGATATAGATAACGAACTTCCTACCTTGCAGTTATATTCCGATATTTGGTTTGTCTGGACAAATTTATACACCAATGCGAGAGATGCTATTAGTGAAAAGGATGAACAAGCAGGATGGATGCATAAAGGCTTCGGAATCAAAGTATCAAGTAAATATGATAAGGCACATGGAATGGCCGTAGTTACCGTTACTGATAACGGCATTGGTATATCACAGGACAACATTGATAAAATTTGGCAGCGAGGTTTTACGACTAAAAAAGAAGGTACGGGCAAAGGGCTTGCTATAGTGCAAGATGTGATAAAACATAACGGCGGCACAATCGATGTCCAATCCGAGCCCGGGAAAGGCGCCGCGTTCACAATACGATTGCCAATAGCGCCATCATCCGGCTCACGATCGTCAGTTACAGGCGTGGCAGATACGCTCAAGACACTTCCGCAAGAGTGGCGCGGGAATGATTTAAAAGCCGCTGATTTTCTTGCGGAGATATCACGCCTTTTACAAATACAGACTGTCCTCGACCAGGATAAATCAACTTTTATCTTCTCAGAAAAGGTTACCTTCGATAATGGGTTAGGGATATTTCTACCGAAGCTCGCGAAATCCGGCATGAAAGTCGCGGTAATAACTGTCAATGATAGACAGAGGGCGTTGATAGATGACTTAAATCAAGGCAAGCCCGCGAACGAAAGAATAATCTATGCCGACACAATAGCAGAGATAAGGACAAAAATCCATACGGCGAGATATTATTATTTCAAGGTTGCCGGTGATCCCGATACGAATCTACAAGGCGTTACTACCTTCGACATAACGGAAATCGTCAAAAAGATAATAGATGCCCTTGGCAGGATCTCTGGAATAACGGAACGCGAGAGACTCGAGCTTCTCCGCGAGGCAGCGAGAAAGTTCGCAGAAGCCGCGTAATTCTCAGTATGTAAGATTTTTAGAAATAAGATTTTATTATGCGCCATCAGATTTATATTTACAAATATATTGACAAAAATACATATATGCGATATGCTTAACTATGCTTAAAGAATATGGAAGCTTCGTATGGGATCCGAGGAAAGAAAAAGTAAATATTCATAAGCACCGCATAGATTTCATAACAGCGGCTAAAGCCTTCAAGGATTCGAAGAGAAAGATATTTATTGATTCCAGGCACAGCGAAAATGAGAAGAGATATTTCTGCATAGGCAAAGCAGGTAATAGGATCGTAACCATACGATTTACTTATCGTAGCGGCAAGATCAGGATGATCGGCGCAGGTTGCTGGAGAAAGGGGATAAAATATTATGAAGAAACATAGAATAGAAGAAGATATGCCAATAGGCGGATTGAAGAGGATAGACGATCTTCTGCCGCCGCCTGAAGAGTTAGCCGTTCCGGAAGAGACCGTTATGGTTACCTTAAGGCTTAGCGAGAAGAGCGTTGACTTCTTCAAGCGACAGGCCAAAAGGTATCATACCAAGTATCAGAAGATGCTAAGGTTCCTGGTAGATAAGTACGCGGAGCGGTATTCGTAATTTGGCCTTACTTTTTATTTGATATTATGTGCGTTATGGCGGCTATCTGAAAAACCTTGCCTATTATTAACGATGATTATATAATAGGAAACGATGATAACATAAGTGTATTGCTTAACTGACGCATCCCGGGCTTGACAAGTAGATATTTATAGTGTATACTTATAATGTATACTATAGAGGAGATGATTAAAGATGAAGGCACAACATGTAAATATCACAATCCCGATAGGCTTAAAAGAGAGGATTGACGAAGAATCTAAGCGTGAACACATAGGGAGGAGCACGCTTATTCAAAGGGCGGTTAGTTTTTACCTTGATTTGGTTAACCGCAAGAAGCTGCGCGCGCTCCTGGCCGAAGGTTACAGCGAAATGGCGGGAGAGGCGATTAAGATCACAAATGAGTTTGAAGTGCTTGACAATGAGACGTTAAGATATGCCGATTAAACGCGGCGAGATATTTTATGTAGATTTAAATCCCACCAAGGGCCGAGAGCAGGCAGGTAGAAGGCCCGTCCTTGTTATTCAAAATGATATAGGTAACGAAAAGGCGCCCACCATTATTATTGCCCCATTTACAACGAAGAAATTTTCCAAAGAATACCCGACGAATGTTTATATTAAAAAAGGCACCGCTAACTTGAAAAATGACTCAGTTGTATTATTATCTCAAATCAGAACGATTGACAAAAATAGGCTGGAACATAAGATAGGGAGTCTGCCAAGGGATTTTATGGGCAAAGTGGATGAAGCTATAAAAATAAGTTTGGGCTTGATATAAGCAATTGGTATATTGCTTAACTGATGTTGGCCGGCATCAAAAGGGGCAATGCCTTACAAGCGGAAAGATTTAAATATTACAGGGCCAAATCTGTGGTATCTGGTGGGCTTGATTACAAGCGACGGCTGCCTTTCTTCCGACGGAAGGCATATTGACATAACCTCAAAAGATTACGAATTCCTCAAGAAAGTTAAAACCGCGATGCAAATCAGCAATAAAATTGGCTGCAAATACAATTATAAAAAACAAAGAGCTTTTCGTATACAGATCGGAAATAAAAATTTTTATAATTTTCTTTTATTAATAGGCCTCACGCCAAACAAATCATTGACTATAAGATCTCTAAACGTGTCTTGTAAATGCTTTGTTGATTTTTTAAGAGGATTGATTGACGGGGATGGTTGTTTGCGGAGGTGGATCCATCCATCTAATAAGAGGGAGCAATGGAGTTTGAGAATTTACTCTGGGTCCGGCGTATTTATAAAATGGTTAAATAATATAACAGGATATCTATTAAATATTAACGGCAAAATCTATAAAGAAACAGACCGTCGATGGATATTAAAGTATGGTAAAATGGCGGCAAAAGAAATTATCAGACAATGTTATTATAAAAATTGTCTCGGGTTAGATAGAAAAATAAAACTATCCCAGGAATGTCTTGATTCATATAAAGGTTGGAGTAAAAGTAAAACCGTTTCTTATGCGTTGCCTTAAAAATTCTGGGCGAGTGGTGGAATAGCATACACGACAGACTTAAAATCTGTTGACTGTAAGGTCTTGAGGGTGCAAATCCCTCCTCGCCCACCATGAACCATTCGTAAAAAATTATGTCGATTTTTTTGCCCAGGTTCATGGCGTGGCCATGTTGATTTTTTGCGAATGGTTCATGCCCTGTACCGGAGGCTATCCTTTAAATGTATGCCGACTGATACAGGGCTCGAGTCGAAAACTCAAGGCTAGCTTTCAGCTCTCAGCCGTCAGCCTTCAGCAAAAAAAGCTGAAAGCTGAAAGCTGACGGCTGAAAGCTAACACAGTTACAAAGAGGCGAAAATGGACTTAGCGACACTGAGGCATAGCGCGTCACATGTTATGGCGCAGGCCGTGAAGGGCCTGTGGCCGGAGACGAAGCTTGGCATGGGCCCCGCGATAGAGGATGGTTTCTATTACGACTTCGATCGGGAGATCCCGTTCGCTCCGGAGGATCTTGAGAAGATCGAGGCCGGGATGCGCGAGATCATAAAGAGGAATTACAGATTCGAGCGGGAAGAATTGAAAAAAGAAGAAGCGATCAAGCTGTTCGATAAAATGGGGGAGAAATATAAGGTCGAATTGATAAAGGCCATACCGGGCGAAACCGTAAGCGTGTATAGGGACGGGGGCTTTGTCGACCTGTGCCGAGGCCCGCACGTAGAATCGACCGGCAGGATAAAAGCGTTCAAGCTTCTTTCAATAGCCGGCGCGTACTGGCGCGGGATTGAGACGAACCCCATGCTGCGGAGGATATACGGCACCGCGTTCGAAAGCGAAAAGGCGCTGAAGGAATATCTGACTTTGCTGGACGAGGCGAAGGCGCGCGACCACAGAGTGCTCGGAAAACAACTTGAGTATTTCAGCATGAACGAAGAGGTGGGGCCGGGCCTTGTTCTATACCACCCGCAGGGCGCGCGCCTGCGCAGCATAATAGAAGACTATATTCGCAAAGAACATCTTAAGAGAGGATACGAGCTCGTCCTGGGCCCTCATATCATGAAGAGCGATATATGGATCAGGTCCGGCCATTATGATTATTATAAAGAGAATATGTTTATATTCAAGATCGAGAACCAGGAATATGCAATAAAGCCGATGAACTGCCCGGGCCATATACTCGTTTACAAATCGAAGACCAGGAGCTACAGGGACCTGCCCTTAAGATATTTTGAGATAGGAACGGTATACAGGAACGAAAAATCCGGCGTTCTTCACGGGCTTTTGAGGGTCAGGGGTTTCACGCAGGACGATTCCCACATATTCTGCCTGCGGGACCAGGTGGAAGACGAGATAATAAAGGTGATAGATTTCGTTATCGATACGCTCAATGTGTTTGGTTTTGAGGATTTCGCGATAGAGCTCTCTACGCGGCCGGTAAAATCGATAGGGAACGATGAAGACTGGAAGGCGGCGCAGGATTCGCTCATCGGAGCGTTGAGGCGGAAATATCTTACCTATGAGGTGAACGAAGGCGAAGGCGCGTTCTACGGCCCGAAGATAGATATAAAGTTGAAAGACGCGCTTAAGCGGCAGTGGCAGTGCGCTACCATACAGTGCGACTTCGCGCTGCCCGAAAGATTCGATCTTGCATACGTGGGGCCGGACGGCAGGGAATACCGCCCGATAATGTTGCACAGGGTTATACTGGGCTCGCTGGAGCGGTTCATCGGCGCGCTCATCGAGCACTTTGCCGGCGTGATGCCCCTGTGGCTCAGCCCGACACAATGTGTTATAATACCGGTATCTGAGAAAGTGATGGGCTATGCCGAAGGCATAGAAAAGACGCTCGCCGATAACGAGATAAGGGTGAGGCTTGACGCAAGAAACGAAAGGCTTCAGAAGAAGATCAGGGATGCCGAGATGGCGAAGGTCCCGTATATGGTTATCGTGGGTGAAAAAGAATACGGCAAAGATACTATATCCGTGCGCTCCAAGTCTCAAGGGGACATGGGCAGTATGAAACCGGCAGATTTTATCCAGATGATAAAAAAGGAAATAGAGGAAAAGGTTAGGTGAGTCGAAAACTAAGGTTAGTTATCCGTAGTCCGTCGTCCGTTTATAGTAAAAAATACGGATACCGGACTACGGACGACGAATAACCAAACGATGCTATAACGAACCGAAGGAGGTGATCGAGTATCGCGAAGAAAGACCTGAGGATAAATACGAGAATAAGGGCAAGAGAGGTAAGGGTGGTAGGGGAAGAGGGCGAGCAGCTCGGCGTGATGGATATCCAGGAAGCCTTAAAGAAGTCCGAGGAGGCGGGGCTTGACCTGGTGGAAGTAGCGCCGACGGCAGTCCCTCCGGTCTGCAGGATCATCGATTATTCAAAGTATAAATATGAACAGGAGAAGCGGGAGAAGGAGGCGCGTAAAAAACAGAAGATCGTGCACATAAAAGAGATAAGGATGGGCCCGAAGATCGGAGAGCACGACTATCAGTTCAAGATGAAAAACCTGGAGGATTTTTTGAGGCGGGGCGACAAGGTTAAGGTCACAATGATGTTCAAGGGCAGAGAGATGGCCCATGTCGATCTCGGCAGAAAGGTCCTGGACAGGCTCGCAAGCGAAATATCGTCGATAGGCGAAATAGAAGAATCCCCAAGGCTCGACGGCCGTTTTATTAACATGGTGATAAGGGCGAAATAGAGTCAGGCAACGAGTTCAGCGTATAGCGGTTAGTAAGTCGAGCGACGTTTTCCTATACGCTAAACGCTACCCGCTATACGCTAAAAAGCGTCGCACGACTGTTACTATAACGAGGAAAACGACATGCCTAAACTGAAAACAAATAGAAGCGCCAAAAAACGCATACGCGTCACGAAAAGCGGCAAGTTCAAACACTTCAAGGCAGGCAGGAGCCATCTATTGACATCTAAGAGGTCAAAGAGGAAAAGGCTCCTGGGCAAGCCCGCTTATATTGAAGGCGGCGAGAAAAAGAGCCTCGCGAAGATGCTGCCGTATGGGGCGTAATTGAGTCAGACAACGAGTTTAGCGTATAGCGTGTAGCGCATAGCGGATAGGAAAAATAAAAACTATACGCTAAACGCTATCCGCTATACGCTAAAAAGCGTCATATTAATGTCACTATAACAAGGAGAATACGATGTCGCGAGTCAAACACGCAGTTGCTGGACGTAAGCGCAGGAAACGGGTATTGAAGGCGGCCGAAGGCCAATGGGGCGGGCGAAGCAGGTTTTACAAGCGAGCGAAGGAATCCGTCGCCAAGGGCATGATGTACAGCTACAGGGATCGCAAGGCCAAAAAACGCCGATTTCGCGTTTTGTGGATAGCGAGGATCAACGCGGCCTGCAGGCTTCACAATATATCATACTCCAGATTTATGAACGGCCTTAAGAAAGCCAAGATCCTGATCGATAGAAAGATCCTGGCAGAACTCGCCGTGTCAGACATGAAGGCGTTCGGCAAACTTATCGAGGCGGCGAAGGCGTAAGACTGTCGAAAGCTCAGGTCCCGTAGGACGCGGGAAGTTGGATGCAGGACGTCTATGGGGTCGATTCCACAAACATCCTACGTCCCACATCCTACATCATACGGAAAGCGCATTCTCACACAAGCTATAACGAGGCGGTATGAAGGACAAAATCAGAGAGATAGAGCAAGCGGCGCTGGCCGAGATAGGCTCTTCTGATAGTGACCGGGACAGCCTGGAAGCGTTAAGGATAAAATATCTCGGTCGAAAAGGTATTCTTGCGGAGCTATTTAAGAAGATGGCCGAACTCCCGAGCGCGGAAAAACCGGAAGCCGGGCAGCTACTCAATTTTTTTAAAAACAATTTGACGAAAGCGCTTGACGAAAAATTTAGCTCGTCCTCCGAATTAGAAAAAAGACGCGGGGGTGAGCTCGACATAACGCTTCCCGGAATTTCCGAAAGGCTCGGCAGCCGCCATCCTATCACAAAGACCATTAATGCGATATGCGATTGCTTTATATCAATGGGTTTTATGGTCGTGGAAGGGCCGGAGATAGAAACCGAACATTATAATTTTGAGGCGTTGAATATCCCGCTTGAACATCCCTCGCGCGATGCCTTCGATACGTTCTATCTGAAAACGGAAAGTTCGCGAGTTGAAACCGGCAAACCGGCAAACCGGCAAACCGGCAAACTTTTACTGCGAAGCCACACGTCTCCGGTGCAGGCGCACTTTATGGAAAATAATAAACCGCCATTCTCGATCATTGTCCCCGGAAGGGTTTACAGGCCAGACGCGACGGACGCCTCACATTCATTCATGTTTCACCAGGTAGAAGGGCTCGCTGTAAGCGGCAAGATAAAATTTTCCGATCTAAAAGGGGTTCTCTCCGTATTTACGAAGCAGATGTTCGGGAAAGACACGAAGATGCGGTTTCGGCCGAGTTTCTTCCCGTTCACCGAGCCAAGCGCCGAAGTCGATATTTCGTGTGTTCTGTGCTCTGGTGAGAGCTCGCTAACTGAAACCGGCAAACCGGCAAACCGGCAAACCGGCAAACAACACAGATGCAGCATGTGCGGCGGCAAGGGCTGGCTTGAGATACTCGGCGCCGGTATGGTGAATCCCAAGGTGTTCGAAAATGTCGGGTACGATCCGAAAAAGGTTGCCGGATTCGCCTTCGGCATGGGGGTTGAGAGGATAGCGATACTGAAATACGGTATAAGCGATATCCGCATGTTCTTCGAAAACGACGTTCGGTTTTTGAGGCAATTTTAGAGTCAGACGACGAGTTTAGCGTATAGCGGGTAGCGTTTAACGTATAGGGAAAGTCGCCTGACTTACTATACGCTATCCGCTAAACGCTATACGCTAAAAAGCGTCGCATGACTACAGCTATAACGAGGCAGCATGAAAATCAGTTACAATTGGCTAAAAGACTATATTGACATAGAAATCCCGCCAGAAAAGCTCGCGGAGCTTCTTACTATGGCAGGCCTTGCGGTGGATTCCATCGAGAGAAACGCGGATGACTATATTTTGGAGGCCGAAGTTACGGCCAACAGGCCCGACTGGCTTTCCTTAATAGGCGTTGCCCGGGAGATCTCGGTGATTACAGGCGGGAAGTTGAAGATCCCGTCGTCCGTTATCCGCCTGCCTCGAACCCCGCACCATTCGATGCGGGGGGCAGCCCGAGCAAAGCGAGTGGTTCGGGGTCGTCCGTCGTCCGAAGATAAATCAGTTAAAATAAAGATTGAAGATAAGGATCTCTGCCCTCGATATACGGCGAGAATTATAAAGGACGTTAATATCGCCGACTCGCCCGCGTGGCTTAAGAAAAAAATCGAATCCGTAGGGCTCCGGGCTGTGAATAACGTTGTAGACGTAACGAATTTCTGTCTTTTTGAAAAAGGCGTTCCTATGCACGCATTCGACCTGGATAAGCTCGAAGGAGGCGTCATTATTGTGCGTAGAGCTAAAAAAGGCGAGGAGATCATTACGATCGACGGCGTAAAGAGGGCTCTCGACGAATCCGTTTTGGTTATAGCGGATAAACTTAGGCCGATAGCGATCGCAGGCCTGATAGGCGCTCTCAACACAGAGGTCGGGGCTTCTACGAAGAATATATTACTTGAAGCGGCGTATTTTGATCCCATCTCCGTGCGAAGGACTTCCAGAAGGCTTGGGGTATCGACGGAATCAAGTTACAGGTTTGAAAGAAAAGTAGATATGGCGAATATCGCGAACGCTTCAAACAGGGCGTCATGTCTTATATCCGAGATCGCGGAGGGGAGGATAGGGGGCTTTTCAGATGTCGGCCTGACGGCCCGGGCAAAGAAGGAGGTGGCGCTTGAATATAAGAGGCTCAATTCGATATTGGGCCTGGAGATCGCGCCCGCCAAAGTTAAAAAGATATTGTCCGGCCTCGGCCTTAAGGCGGCGTCATCTTCGAAGGATAAAATAAAATTCGACATTCCGCCCTTTCGGTATGATTTAAAAAACGAAATAGACCTGATAGAAGAAGTTGCCAGGGTATACGGTTACGACAATATGCCTGTTACAATACCGGAGATCTTTGAACAGCCGTTCGGAAGACCTCGCGAAATGGTAGTTGAAGAGAAGATTCGCGAAGGACTGACAGGTCTTGGGTTAAATGAGATAATTACTTACAGCCTTTTAAGCAAAAAATCGCTGAACGCGGCTGCTTCCCCGGCAGAAGGCGTCATAGAGATAAAAAACCCTCTTACCGGCGAACAGGAGGCCATGAGGCCTGATCTCATGGCAGGGATGTGCGGCGCTTTTGTCTGGAATATAAACAGAAAGATAAAAGACCTGAAGCTTTTTGAGCTTGGCAGGGTGTATCTTAGGAAAGGGCAGGATCTTGTTACCGAAAAAAGGCACCTTTCAGTCGGGCTCGCGGGCGAGGCCTTCTCAAGCTGGGCGGGCGGCGCCAGACGAGCGGGTTTCTTTGATCTGAAAGGCATCATCGAGGCCCTGCTTGAGGATCTTCGAATAGACGGGATCTCTTTTGAGCATGTCAAAAAAGACGGTTTTTCGCCATCGGCGTCAGCGTCTATAAATGCGGGAGGCGAAACGGCGGGCTTTCTCGGTGAGATATCCGGCAAGGTTTTGAATAATTTTGGTATAAAAGAACCGGTATTCTTTGGCGAGATATGCGTCGATTCGCTGTTGAGGCATGTTCGTTTGGAAAAGAGGCTTGGAGAGCTTCCGAAATATCCCTCGATATCGAGAGATATTTCGATTGTAGTAGATAAATTTGTTTCGCACTCCGATCTCATAGCGGTGATAAAGGCCGCGGGCGGCGACGCAATATTAAGAGATATAAAACTCGTAGACAGGTATGCGGGTAAGCAGATCCCTGATGACAAGGTCGGCCTCACCTACCGGCTTGAATACCAGGATTTTAAAAAGACCCTTGAAGACAAAGAGGTTTCAGAAATCCACGCCAGAATTCTTCAATCGCTCGGCGAAAAGCTCGGCGCTTACTTAAGATAGCGGCAAAGTTGAATTTTACGGGTTTTGTGCTATACTTATATTTAGAAGGACATTATCCGCCTTCGCATTTAACACGTGATAGACCGAATGCTTCGGCGGATGATTGCTTGACGATTTACTGTGGAAATCAAATCCCTGCGGTGCGCGTGATTTGAGTGAAGAATCTTGAGCCATTAGCATTGAAATAGGGAGCCTAAACTGGCCGGGCGCTGCGGCGCCTGTGCCGAGGGCACCCACCTGTTCATAACAGGGTCAAGATAATTCAGTCTCACACGGCATTTGCGGGGATTTTTTTTAATTTTACACAATAGGAAATCGGGGGACACAATACCTATTTCCTTGCACAAAATCTGTAATAGATCAGAGTTTTAAGAGACGGTGATAAAAAGGGGTCTGACCCAACGCGTCCATTATGCGGTGAATGGGTCTGACCCCTTTTTACAGATAGCTTGCTATGCCAAAAAATGGGGTCTGTGCCGAAAAAGGGGTCTGACCCAACGCGTCTATTAAGCCGTGAATGGGTCTGACCCCTTTTTACAGATAGCTTGCTATGCCAAAAAATGGGGTCAAACCCATTCAATAAGCAATAGACGCGCTGGGTCAGACCCCATTTTTCTTACGAAGCTCTTATAGTACCGGGCTATTACCGATATACACGTTGGACCAGGCCCCGTTTTATCCTCATCTCTTAAAAAACTAGACTGTTACCAAAATCTCAAAGAAATAGGTATTGTGTCCCTCGATTTCCAACTCTTCGAAACGGCGCATCTTAGCTAAAGATTTTACTATTTTAGGACTGGCTGAAGTATTATAATACAAGCTATGGACTTGTTTGCAAAGGAAAAGACGAAGCTTGACAGGATTGAGCCGCTTGCGGTGAGGGTAAGGCCGAAGGCGCTCGATGGTTTTGTCGGGCAAGAGCATATACTCGGTAAAGGCGCTCTCCTGAGACGTCTTATCGAATCGGATAAAATAACATCCGTCATTCTTTATGGCCCGCCCGGATGCGGCAAGACGACGCTTGCCCTGATCATAAGCGACATGACCAAATCTTTTTTCGAACGCATCAACGCCGCTTCCAATAACGTCGCCGATATGCGGCGCATAATAGATCGGGCGAAATCGCGCGAATCTCTCGGCGGAAAACGGACAATTCTTCTGATAGACGAGATCCACCGTTTTAACAAGGCCCAGCAGGACGTCCTGATGCCGGACGTAGAGGCCGGCAACCCGGTTCTGATCGGCACCACAACACACAACCCGTTCTTCTATGTCAATGCCGCGCTCCTTTCCCGTTCGCAAGTTTTTGAATTCAAGAAATTATCCGACGAAGATGTCATAAAAATTTTGAAATCGGCCTTAAGCGATAAAGAGAACGGCCTTGGCAAAGTGCCGCTTACTATGGATGAAAAGGCGCTCGCGCACCTTGCGAAAATCTCTGAGGGAGATGCGAGGAGAGCGCTTTTAGCCCTTGAGGTCGGAGCCTTAACGACGCCCGCAGGGAAGGACAAGAAGGTTCATTTCACAATGGAGATTGCGGAGGAATCGATTCAAAAGAAGGCCGTCCTTTACGACAAGGACGAAGACGGGCATTATGATACGATCTCGGCGTTCATAAAATCTATGCGGGGCTCCGACCCCGACGCGGCGCTGTACTGGCTTGCGAAGATGATCTATGCGGGCGAAGACCCGCGGTTCATTGCCCGGCGTATCGTGATATGCGCCGCAGAAGACGTCGGGAACGCCGATCCGCAGGCTATAGTCCTCGCGAACGCGGCGTTGCAGGTCTCGGAGTTTGTCGGCATGCCCGAAGCGAGGATACCGCTAGCGCAGGCGGCAGTATATGTAGCGTGCGCGCCGAAATCGAACGCCGCATATCTGGGCATAGAGAGCGCGTTGAAGGACGTCGAAGAGGGCAAGGTGTTGAATGTGCCGGACCACCTGAAAGACGCGAACCTCGATTCCGAAGCGTTCGGCCACGGCAAAGGGTACAAATACGCCCACGACTATAAAGACCATTATGTAAAACAGGAATATAAGCCGTCGGCCAAAACCTACTATTTCCCAACGGACATGGGCCATGAGGCAAAGATCAAGAAGTGGCTGGAGGACCTGAGGCGGCGGGAGTGAGGGGATGGGGAATACCGGCATGAATAAAAAAGCGATCGTTTTATTGTCGGGCGGGCTTGACAGTATCCTCGCGGTCAGGATCATGCAGGAGCAGGGCATAGAGGTCGAGGCCATAAACTTTTTGACCGTGTTTTGCACCTGCACGCATAAAGGCTGCCAGCACGCCGCGACCAAAGCGGCCCAGGACCTCAAAATCCCTCTCAAAGTTTTTAATATCACCGAGGAGTATCTGGAAATAATAAAAAATCCGAAACACGGCTACGGCTCTAACATGAATCCCTGCATAGACTGCAGGATATTCTTTTTTAAAAAGGCCGGGGAATACCTGAAAGAGCGCGGAGCGTCATTTATAGTAACCGGCGAAGTGCTTGGGGAGCGTCCCATGTCGCAGAGAAGGGACGCCATACTTTTGATCGAAAAAGAAGCCGGCTTAAAGGGCTTGATCGTCAGGCCGCTATCCGCGAAGTTGTTCAATCCGACGATCCCGGAGCAGGAAGGCATACTGGACCGGGACAAAATGCTCGACATCTCTGGGAGGTCGCGCAAGCCTCAGATCGCGCTCGCCAGGCAATTCGGATTAAGCGACTACCCCTGTCCTGCCGGAGGATGCCTCTTGACAGATCCGGGCTTTGCCAGGAGAATAAAAGATCTGCTCGATCACAATTGCCTGGCGCTCGACGAGGTGAAGCTGCTCAAATTTGGCAGGCACTTCCGGCTCTCCGAAACCGCGAAGCTCGTAATAGGCCGAAGCGAAGAGGAGAACGATCTTCTCTGCTCGCTCGCCAGGCCCGAAGACATCGTTTTTAAACTTAAAAGTCATCAGGGCCCCTTCTCTATATTAAGGGGGAGATTCGACCCTTCGACTGCGTTCAGGGTCGATGGTGAGCAGGGTCGAACCATCGTTGCCGGCATGATCGAACGCGCAGCCTCGATCGTCGCCCATCACACCAAATTCCGGAGCGAAAATTTATTGGATGTATGTTATTGGAAAAGCGGCGATGACACCGATCGAATCACCGTATCAGTGAAACCCGCGTCGGCGGAAGAGATTGAAAGAGTCAGGATTTGAGTTGGGGAAATCGGGGGACACAATACCTATTTCCTTGCACAAAATCTCAAGGAAATAGGTATTGTGTCTCATTGCTGTCCAAATTGGCGCAATTTCCCCCTCACCTTAATCCTCTCCCCCTTCGGG
>JAUYDB010000287.1 GCA_030691985.1 Candidatus Omnitrophota bacterium
TCGCTTTCGGCTCATACGTATCCGGTCCGCCGTTTATAGCGGCATCACTGATGAAAATACCGACTATCATACATGAACAGAATATGATTATGGGAAGAACAAACCGGTTCATTAGCCGTTTTGCGACTAAAATTGCCTTAAGTTTTCCGCAAAGCACTGTAATATGGAAAGATAATATGGTTGTTACGGGTAATCCCATACGGGAGACAGCGGCCAGAAAGAGCGATCGCGAGAAGGCCCTTAATCTATTGGGAATGGCCGGCGATAAATTTACAGTACTCGTCATAGGCGGAAGTCAGGGGTCGCGGGCGGTGAATTCCATGACAGTCGCCGCATTAAAGGATATGGATCGATTACTGAGGCGTAAGATTCAGGTTTTGCATATTGCCGGCGAAGCGAATTATAAAAGATTAAGGAGCGAATACCAGAGCATCGGCGGTTTATCGTACAAGACTTACCCGTTTTTTGAGGATATGGGTATCGCGTACAGTGTTGCTGATATTGCCATCAGCAGGGCCGGGGCCTCGGCTATATTTGAGTTATGCGCTCACATGATCCCGTCTATTTTAATTCCTTATCCTTTTGCGGAAGGGCACCAGGTTAAGAACGCGAAATTCCTTTCTGACAGGAATGCCGCTGTGACGATAGAAGAAAAAAATCTTTCGAAAGAATCTTTAAAATACGCGATCCTGCGTTTTCTTGAAGACGCCAACCTTCGGGATTTAATGAGAAAAAGACTGGGAAATTTTGCTATACCCGAAGCGGCCCGGAAATTGGCGGATGAGGTCAGCGCGCTGGTCGGAATATAGGGTACTATGTTACGTTCAAAGAAAAAAATACATTTTATAGGACTCGGCGGCATAGGCATGAGCGGGATCGCAAGGATTCTCAATCTTGACGGCCATGAGATTAGCGGTTCGGACGCGAAAGAGAGCCGCTTGATTAACGAGATGCGAAAAGAAGGCATAAAATGTTTTATCGGCCACAGAGGAGAGAATGTGGGGAATAGCGACATCGTAGTGTATTCTAGCGCTATAGACAACGAAAATAGCGAATTGCGCGCCGCCCGGGCAAAGCACAGTCAGATAATGCATCGAGCGGACATGCTGTCAAAATTGCTTTCCGGGAAAAATAGCATCGCCGTTACCGGTTCTCACGGGAAGACGACGACCAGCGCTCTTATCGCCTTGATATTCAAGGAAGCGGGTATGAAGCCGGCCGCAACGATCGGCGGAGAGGTTTTGAATTTCGGCTCGAATATTCTTTACGGCAGAGGGGATTATTTCATAACTGAAGCCGATGAAAGTGATGGTTCATTCCTAAGATTTAACCCGGATCGCGCGGTTTTATTAAACATAGACAGGGAACATCTCGATTATTTTAATGATATAGACAATGCGGTAAAGATATACAGGAGATTTGCCGATAATGTTAAGGCGCGAGGCGCTGTTTATTACAATAGCGATGACGAATATCTTAAAAAGGCGCTCGGGAATTGCCGGAAGAAGATGATGACGTTCGGGATAAAAGGGGAGCCGGACGTAAAAGGTTTTGAGATAAGGCAGCTAGGGCTTACGGTGAGTTTTAGATGTTCCGTAAAAGGCGTGGAACTGCCGGATTTTATCACTTTTCCCAAACCCGGCTGTCATAACGTCACGAATGCGCTAGCCGCCATAGCAGTGGCGCGCGATACCGGAATAGATTTCAAAATAATAAAGCATAGCATAGAGAATTACAAGGGGACAAAAAGGAGATTCGAAATAAAGAGCACTACAAACGGCATAATGGTGGTCGAAGATTATGCGCACCATCCTACTGAGATAGAAGCTGTTCTGCGCTCATGTGAACCGCTTAAGAGAAACCTTATCGTCATATTTCAGCCTCATAGATACACAAGGACGAAAGAACTCTTTCAGGACTTCCTGAAATGCTTTGATGCTGCCAATTACCTGATATTAACGGATATATACGCCGCAAACGAGAAGGCGATAGATGGGGTTACCACCGAAAGGCTTTGCTCGGAAATGAAGCGCGCCGGAAGCAAGAATGTCGAGTATATTAAAAAAGGCGCTATTACTGAGAGGGTTAAGGATATTGCCATGAAAGGCGATATAATATTGGTTCTTGGAGCCGGAGATGTAAACGAGGTGGCAGCAGAACTCGAAACTATGTTTAATGGCGCCCGCACGGCCTGCTTACCACCGGCATGCAAGGCAGCGACATCCGCCATAGCTGAATGCGAAAGCCTGCCTGCCGAGCAGGCAGGCAATTCAGAGAAGGTGGACAGATAGATCTCATGATTACGGAATCGCTTTTAGGCATAAAAAAATATATAAGAGGCACGGTAC
>JAUYDB010000069.1 GCA_030691985.1 Candidatus Omnitrophota bacterium
GGGAGAGGAAATTATGAGGGAATCCCCTCTCCCCTTTAGGGGAGAGGGCAAGGGTGAGGGGTAGGCAAAGATCGAATCTCGAAACGTGTTTCCCCTCGAGACTCACACTTTAATTTGGACATGAGTGTCTATCTATGATGAATTTATCGTACATGCTGGTTGGTTTATCCGTAGGAGTCTTTTCCGGGTTTTTAGGATTGGGGGGCGGTCTTGTCGCGATACCTATCCTGGTATACGGTTATGGTTTGACGCAGCACCAGGCGCAAGGCACCTCTCTGGCGATGATGGTTCCGCCGATTACCATCCTCGCCGCTATACGATACTACTACAGCGGTAATGTCAAACTTGGCATGGCAGCGCTTCTCGCGGCAGGATTTATCGCCGGAGGGCTTATCGGCGCGCATATTGTTCAATATATACCAAACGACGCGTTAAAAAAGATATTTGGTATCTTCCTGTTTTTTGTATCGATACGCATGATATTTATCAAATAGTTTGTCATGATAATTTTATTTATATTGATTATTTTAACTATATGTAGTATAGTAAATTAACTGGAAAGGAGGGAAAGATGAATAAAAAAATATCTGTGTTTTTGTGCATCGTAGTGGCCTTGTGTTTCGTGCTGACAGCGGCCTCGTATGCCGAAACTGCCGGGGTAAAGGCAAAGAAAGCGGGACAGGCAGTGGTAAATTATACGGCGAACGTGGCAAAGGAGTCCGTTAACGTTGTAGCAGAGACCGGGAAGCAGGGGGCTGGTGTAATTACTGATGCGGTTAAGAGGACAGGAGAGGTCGTTACCGGCGATGTCGATAAGACAAAAGAGCTTGTGACCGAGCCGCTGACAGGTGCTGCCGAGACCGGCGTGACAGCTGTTAAAGAGACGGTTGACATTCCTGCTAAGGCCGCTAAGGGCGTGTGGCCAAAGGCTGCCGAGAAGAAATAGTATATTTTCCTTGCTGCACAACCCCCTGAAGTATTTCCTGTTTTCGATCCGGGGCTTTAGAGGGGGTGCGGAGTAACGCTAAGCGGGGACACAGCATATCCGCTTCAAAAAAAGCGGAGGCTTAAAGCGTCGCTATAAATATACAGAACAGACTAAAAAAATGAAAAAGCCATATTTAGCAAGGCGAGATATGGCTTTTTTCATCGATATCATAAAGTATTTACCTTTTTAAAAAATGAACTGGCGGTTTTTATTTTTTACATGCTTGCCGCTTTCAGCGTTAATTACGGCTACGCTGCATGAACCGTTGTCGGTTGCTGTCTATAAATTACGAGAACCATATTTTGCCTCTCCGATACACGCTAAGTCCGGCAAACTCGTAATCAGAAATGACGCCTTGGGCGACGGTAGTTATGGCGCTAAGAGAAGGAACAGCAGGTCTCACTCCGGGATAGATATACACGCGCCGCGCGGGACACCTGTTTACGCCGCGAAAAGTGGCGTTGCATTCTGTGGAAACGTGCCTGGCGGATACGGAAAATATGTAATGATATATCATCCCGACGGCTCCCAGACCATTTATGCCCACCTTTCAAATTGGGCCGCGCATACCGCAAAAAGGGTCCGCATAGGCGATCTTATAGGTTTCGTTGGCAATACCGGCAATGCCTCCGGTAAATATATCCAGCCGCATCTCCATTTTGAGATTAGAAGAAACGGGAAGCCGCTAGATCCGCAACAATTTATGAAATAAGCGAGGGAGGATAAGAATATGCGACACGTTATATCGTCCTTACTGCTGATAGGGATATGCACATATTTGCTCGGCTGCGGTGAAACGATCTCAGGCTTAGGAAAAGACGTAAACAGGATGGGTAGAGGAGTCAATACTTTTTTCTTCAGACAGCCTTGATGATATGAGCATACATATAAGAGAATTAAATAATATTAATATTCTGGACATAGACGGCCGGATAGACATCAATTCATCTGATATTATTGAAACCGTCGGCTGGCTGACGACCACGGGAAAGGTAAAGTTGATTTTGAATCTCGAGAATGTCGATATCGTGGATTACAGCGGCCTGTCCGTATTAGCGATAGCTTATAAGAACGCCGTCAACCATAAGGGCGCCTTAAAATTCCTGCACATTCCGCTTCCCGTCATAGAATTGTTTAAAGTGGTAAAACTCGATACGGTATTTGAGTTTTACACTGAAGAGGAGGCGGCCATAAATAGTTTTTATCAGGAAGAGTTATGCAAGGCGCGTTTGAGGCGGAAATTTAAGCGGCTCGATATCCATATCGGCGTTAGGTACAGAATGTCGGGAGATACGCTAAAGACAAAGTCCTTCGAGGGGCAGGTGTTGAATATCAGCGCGGCCGGTATTTACATCTACACCCCACACACTTTTCCGATGAGTAGTTT
>JAUYDB010000083.1 GCA_030691985.1 Candidatus Omnitrophota bacterium
CGGCCGGAGACGCTTATGAGGCATTCGACGCCTCGTATAACTCAAGCCCTGGCGGGAAATCGAAAGGCTTGACTCTTCGACACGGCTCAGGGTCAAGCCCTGAGCATTTGCCGAAGGGCTTGACAACAAGAAGCGCCGATGCTAAAATACGCTTCAGTTTTACGGACGCGTTGGATTTTGGCGCATTGGAATCTATGCTTTACAACGACTTGCAGGATATAGTGGTAGCTAAGAAAAAAGCTATCGGAAAAATCATCAAACGCTTGGCCTCTTCGCTTGGTAAGAGAGCAATCGTATCAGGAAGCGGGCCAAGCGTATTTTGTCTGTTCAGATCGAGAAAGGAGGCGGTAAGAGCTAAAGATTTATTATTGAGCGGCATACCGGCCGGCAAGAGAAAAGGCTGGCAAATTTTTGTTGCGGAAACCATGTATTAGAGCGGCTTAAATTATTTGCATGCAAATTTGAGGAGTATACACATATGCAGATTACAGAGGTAAAGATTTTTTTGAAAGAAGGGCAGGATAAGAAACTGAAGGCTTATGCGACGCTTACTTTCGACAACATGTTTGTCGTTAGAAACGTCAAGGTTATAGAGGGAAATAAGGGGTTGTTTGTCGCGATGCCTTCGCGCTAAATTAAAGACCCTTGCCCGAAATGCGGTTTCAGAAACGCGGTGAGAAGTAAATTCTGCAACCAGTGCGGGGCCGCATTGCCGATCCATGAGCCAAAGGCGCCTGTGATCGGCGATGATTCACAGAGACAATCAGAGCACAAGGATATCGCGCATCCGATAACAACGGAGTGCAGGGATTATATACAGAAGAAGGTTCTCGAGGCCTACGAAAACGAAAAACGCAGCCCTTCATCTTCGTCACCATTTCCATCGGGGCCGTCTTCAGCCCGCGTTTCCAGGCCGGCCGAAGAGATCAGAGAAGAGAACGATATTGAGTTATAAGGCGCGTTGTAAACTTGAGCCAACGAATTTAGCGGATAGCGTTTAGCGGATAGCGTATAGTAAGTCGGACAACTTTTCCTATACGCTACTCGCTGTACGCTAAACGCTAAAAGGCATCGAGTTACTGCGCTATACGATACTGCCCGGTGGTGTAATGGTAGCACACCAGCCTTTGGAGCTGAGGGTCCTGGTTCGAATCCAGGCTGGGCAACCAGCAATTTAAGTCGGTAAAAGCGCGTGGATGAGAACCAGAAAAAGGATTTTAAGGGAAAAACTATAGTTTTTCCCTTATCGGCGCACTAGAATATCTATGCGGAAGAAAGGAAAATATTAAAAGGAAAACATCAGGTTTTCCTTTTAAGGAGCGCAGGCTATTAATGCGCGGCGCGACGTTCGAATCCAGGTTGGGCAACCATGGTTCGACGCGGCAAACAGTTAAACCGCAGCCTTACTCACCATCTATTGATAGTTTGTCTATGTTAGGAAGAATATGCGCGACACGATAGCGATAATACTGGCGGCGGGGAAAGGGATGCGGATGAAGTCCGCCTGCCCGAAGGTTCTGCACGATCTTCTCGGCAGGCCGGTCATCTCTTATATATTGGACTCCATACGTCAGGCGGGTATTCGTCATGCGATAACGATATCGGGGCATGAAAGCGCTCTTTTGGCCGCCGCCGTAAAGGACACAAAAATCCTGATACAAAAAGAGCTTACGGGAAGCGCGAGCGCCGTATTTACGGCTAAGAAGTTCCTCGGCTCATATTCCGGCGACGTACTCGTCATATGCGGGGATACCCCGCTCATTAAAAGCGAGACGATAAAATCCCTCATCAAGAAGCATAAGGGCCTGAAGGCAAGCCTCACTATCCTGACCGCCAGGTTGAAGGACCCCGCCGGTTACGGCAGGATCGTCAGATCGCACGAAGGGAAGATATCTAAGATAACCGAAGAGGAAGAGGCGGACATTGTAGAAAAGGCCATAACCGAAGTAAACGCGGGGACTTATTGTTTTAAGGCCAAAGACCTTTTTGCCGCTATTGTTAAAGTGAAGTCCGAAAATAAAAAGAAAGAGTTTTTTCTCACCGATACCGTCGCTATTTTAC
>JAUYDB010000130.1 GCA_030691985.1 Candidatus Omnitrophota bacterium
GCCTTGTTTCTGAAGAAATATGTCTCGCCTATCGTGATCAAATCGAGGAGTTCCCGTATCTCAAGACGTCCCTCAGGACGGAACCTTAAGAGGTTATAATACTCCCGGTAGGAATCATATCTTCTTTTTTGCAGGCGCTCCCAAAGGGCAAGGCGCAGCGAATCGCTCCTATCTTGATCAAAATACAAGCCGCTCTCTTCAACAAGCAGTTTTTGAAAAAGGCCGAAGTTGTCTTCCGATAGAAGCAAGCCATTTTTCATTTCTTAAGCTCAGACAATTTATCCATTTTCTCTTTTGTTAAGACCTTTTCTAAATCTAAAAGCGTGATCACTCTTTCCCCGACCCTCGCTATACCTGAAATATAACCGTCTTCAATCTGTATTGAGACAATTTCCGGCGTGGCATGGATGTCCTGTTTAGATAGGCTTATAACTTCATTTACACTATCAACAACAATCCCGACAATAAATTTCTTGATCTTGCAGATGATGATCCGC
This sequence comes from Candidatus Omnitrophota bacterium, assembly GCA_030691985.1. Lineage (GTDB taxonomy): Bacteria > Omnitrophota > Gorgyraeia > 2-01-FULL-45-10 > 2-01-FULL-45-10 > JAUYDB01. The sequence continues at coordinate 498 of JAUYDB010000130.1, forward strand.
GTTTTTGGGCTATCTTCAACGGCTTTAATATTAAATTTTTTTCTCAGGTCAATTACGGCGATTATATGCCCCCTTAAGTTTATTACCCCATCAATAAAATCCGGGGCCCGGGGTAGTGCATGAATCTCTTGAGGCCTTAATACCTCGCGCACGCAGGATATGTCCAGTCCCAGCTCTTCATTCAATAGCCTAAATGTTAATATCTCTTTCCCTTTTTTCTCTTCTTGAGTCTCTTTTTGCATGATCCTATCTCTCCAATATCCTCACAACCTCCTCTGAAATCTTCCCAAGCGGCAACACCTTATCTATCACGCCCATTTCAATAGCTACCTTAGGCATGCCAAACACCACACAACTATGTTCATCCTGAGCGATAGTCTGGCCGCACATCTCTTTCATCACCTTAATCCCCCCGGCGCCATCCCTTCCCATCCCTGTCAGGATTACTCCTACAGCATCTTCTCTGTATATCCTGGCTACTGATTCAAGCAATACATCGCCTGAAGGACGGTGCCCGTCATAAGCCGGTTCATTGGTAAGATGGATTTTTCCTTTTTCTTCTACCCTCATTTGTAAATCACATGGCGCGATATATACAATACCGGATTTTATCTCTTCTGAATCCTGGGCTATCTTTACTCTAATCTGGCACTCGCTATCCAGCCAATCTGCCAGGCCCTCCACAAAACCGCTTGTAATATGCTGGACAACTACGACACCGCACGGAAAATCCCTGGCAAATCTTTTAAGTATGGTGAGAAGCGCCTGAGGACCTCCCGTTGAAGCAACAATTGCCACAATCCTGTCCGAGGCATTCCTTTTATGAACTTCGAGTAAGCTTACTCTTCTTTCTTTATCTAACTTAGCCAGCGGGTGATGAATCACTTTAATGCCGCTTAAGAATTTTATTTTTTCAAGCAACGCTTCTCCGGTCTTTTTATCGTCGCATAGCTCCATCTGCCCCTTATCAATGACATCAAGGGCGCCAAAAGAGATGGCTTTAAATACCTTGTTCATCCCTGCCTTAAAAACCGAGGTAGAAACGATCAGTATCGGGGTAGGGTTATATGCCATGATCTCTTTTGTCGCCTCAAACCCGTCCATCTGTGGCATGTGGATATCCATGGTGATTATATCGGGCTTTAACTTTGGCACAAACTCTACAGCTTCTTTTCCGTTATGGGCGATCCCGGCCACAATTATTTGCGGATCGGAATTCAATATGTTGGTAAGGACTTTGCACATCAAGGGAGAATCATCGACTACCAATACCCTTATGATACCCTTCAACCCTTTTTCCATTTCGCAATAGTTCCGTTTCTTTTTAGGCCGCCTATTTCTTCAAAAAAATCCTTGGCCTCTTTTCCGCCTTATATCTCTTAAGGGACCCGGCTATTACTGACTCAATACCTTCTATGCTCTCCGGTTTCTCAATATAATCGTAAGCCCCTTCTCTCTTCGCCTGCTGCGCCATTTCAGGGGCGGATTTGCCGGTGATCATTATTGTGGTAACATCGATATTCTCTTCTTTTATCTTTTTCAACACCTCCAACCCATTCATGTCGGGCAAAAACCAATCTAAAAATAAAATGTCATATTTCTCTTTTCTGAGCCTCTCCAGCGCCTCTTCCCCTTTCATGGCCGTATCAACCTTTTTGACCTCTTTCCTAAGCGCCTCTCCAAATACAGCTATAATCGAAGGGCTGTCATCAACAAATAATACCTTGAGACTTGATCTGGCCATAACATCCCCCTCCTATCCTGTTAGCCTTTCAATCGTATCCAAAAGATTAGATTGATCAAATGAGGTCTTTACGATATAGGCCTGCGCCCCCACTTCAATACCGCGCCTTTTATCTTCCTCTTTCTCCAGCGCTGTAACGATCACAACGGGGATATCCTTATGCTCCTCGCTTTTCTTCACAGTCTTGCAAAATTCAAAACCATCCATCCTGGGCATTTGGATATCAACTACAAAAAGGTCGTATTTAGTCTGGGATACCTTGTCCAGGCCGTCCAGGCCGTCTACGGCTGTATCTACAATGTATCCTTGAGTTTCTAATATGCTCTTCTCAAGCTCTCTTGTGGAAAGGGCATCCTCCACAATCAATATCCTCTTTCCTTTCTTCTGATCTTTATGGGCCGCCTTTCTGGAGGCAACGGCAGGGTGGGAAAGAGCGCTGTTCGCGATCAAGTCCGCTACGTCCAGAATAACCACAACCTCGCCTGTTCCCAAAATAGTCGCGCCGCTTACATTCTTTACTCTGCCTAAATGCTCGCCTAAACTCTTAATAAACACCTCTTCCTCGCCTACGATCTTGTCAATAATTAAACCAACCCGTTTTTCTAAGGATGTGGCGATAACAACGTATAATCCTTCTTTTGCGGTTTCTCGCTTGCCTGCCCCGAGCGGGTAGCTTGTCGTCTCTGCCTCCTCCAAGCTTGCGCGAGGCAGGGCCAGGACCTCGTCCAATCTGATCACAGGCATAGTGTGGCCCCGCACCTGAATTGCCATCCTCCCCTCAATAGTAGAAACTTCCTTTTCTTTTACTTTAAGGCTCTCAGCAATTGATACCATAGGAAGCGCGAATAACATATCCTTCACCCTTACCAAAAGCAC
>JAUYDB010000135.1 GCA_030691985.1 Candidatus Omnitrophota bacterium
CAGGCCCTATCCGCCTGACAGGGAAATTTTTCTATACTGCTCACCTTTGTGAGTTGATTATGAGGCAGGATCTTTATCATTTCATCCTTCTTGATAACGCCGGCCTCTATCTTCCCCACAGCAATTCTTTTATCGCCGATCTTATATACATCCTGGATGGGAAAGAGCAATGGTTTGTCAATCGGCGATCTCCTGAGGCTTAGTGTTCCAAGGGACTCCAGAAACGATGGGCCCGTATACCAGGGCATCGCTTCCGATCTTATTACTATGTTTTCCCCTTTTAAAGCCGAGATCGGTATATAAAACAAGGCCGTTATGCCGATATCCCGCAGGTGAGCGTTCGTCTCTTTTTTCGTCCTTTCAAACGCCTCTTTGTCATATGCCATCAAATCCATTTTATTAACTACGACAATAACCTGATCTATGCCCAATAAAGATAAAATATAAGAATGGCGCTTCGTCTGTTCTCTTAAGCCCTCTTTTGCATCGATGATCAATACGGCGGCTTCTGCCTGTGAAGCGCCCGTGATCATATTCTTTACAAACTCCACGTGCCCCGGCGCGTCTATAATCACATATTCACTTCCGGCGCTTTTCAGAAAAACCTGTGTAATATCTATGGTGACATTCTGACGCCTTTCCTCTTCCAGATGGTCCAAAAGATAGGCAAACTCCGTCTCCGTCCCCAGATCTTTCGATATCCTTCTGATCTCTTCGACTTTATCGGCGGGTAACGAATCCGTATCATAGAGAAGGCGTCCTATCAAGGTAGACTTACCATGATCGACATGGCCGACGATAATAAATTTTAACTGTCCCTTTTCCATGATAATTCCTTATCTAAAATATCAATCCTACATGTAACCCAGGGACCTCAGCTTCTGCATTATGTATGCAGATTCCTTGTCCTGGGCCCTGCCCGACCTTTCGGAAATCCTGGAACTCTTCAGTTCTTCCACTATCTTATCTATGGTATCCGCGTCTGAAGGCACCGGGCTGCAACAGCACTCGCACCCTATGCTCCGGTAGCGGGCCCCGCCTCTTGCGAGGTATAAAGAAACTATCGGGATATCTTCTCTTCTTATATACTCCCATATATCTATCTCGCGCCATCCCAAAAGAGGATGGATCCTCAGGTGCTCCTGCTCCCCGGCTTTTGATTTATACTGGTCCCACAATTCCGGAGGCTGATTCTTATAGTCCCATTCAAAATCCTCATCCCTGGGGCTGAAGATCCTCTCTTTCGCCCTTATGCCGTGTTCGTCCCGTCTTATCGCAAGATATAAGGCCTTGAATTTATATTTTCCGATCGTCTTCTTCAATGCATCGGTCTTTAAAGCGT
>JAUYDB010000144.1 GCA_030691985.1 Candidatus Omnitrophota bacterium
TATTAGATTCCATGGAAACAAAAGATTCGATAACAAATGCGAACAGATTCATAGCGAAAGATACGCGCAATATCGGCGTCGTCGCGCACATTGACGCAGGGAAGACGACGACGAGCGAGCGCATATTGTATCACACAGGCAGGCTGTATAAATTAGGCGATGTCGACGAAGGCACTACCGCTATGGATTGGATGGAGCTGGAGCAGGAAAGAGGCATCACCATAACCAGTGCGGCGACGACGTGTTTCTGGAAAGGCAAGCGTATTAACCTCATCGACACGCCCGGCCACGTCGATTTTACGGTCGAGGTCGAAAGGTCGCTGAAGGTTTTGGACGGCGCCGTCGTGGTATTATGCGCGGTCGGCGGAGTACAGCCTCAGTCCGAAACAGTATGGCGACAGGCTGACCGTTACAATGTCCCCAGGATCGCATTCATAAACAAGATGGACCGGTTGGGCGCCGACTTTTTAGGGACCGTAGCCGATATGCGCGAAAAACTCGGCGCAAATGCCCATCCTATCCAAATACCCATAGGGGCCGAATCGAGTTTTAAAGGCGCGATAGACCTTATTACTATGAAGGCCCTTATTTTTGAAGGAAGCGGCGAAGACGTGGAATATAAATCGGAGCCGATTCCCGAAAACTTGAAAGCGCTGGCAAGCAAGTACAGGCATAATTTAATAGAAAAATTGGCCGAAGTAGATGACCATGTGATGGGCAAGTACGTACACGACGGAGGGATATATCCTCATGAAATGGTGGAGATCATAAGGCGCGTCACGATCAACAACAAATTTGTCCCGGTTTTATGCGGCTCTTCTCTTAATAACATGGGAATACCGTTTTTGCTGGACGGTATATGCGATTATCTTCCTTCGCCGCTTGATATTCCGCCGGCCCGCGGGACGAATCCCGTTACGAAACAGGCGGAGACAAGAGAGCCGCGAAATGACGAGAAATTCAGCTGCCTCGCATTCAAGATAATGTCAGACCCTTATGTCGGAAAGTTGACGTTCATACGCGTTTATTCGGGAATATTGAAAAAAGGGGACTTTGTCTATAATGCTAACAAGGAAAAAGAGGAACATATCGGAAAACTTGTGAAGATGCACGCGAACAAACAGGAGATATGCGATAGCGTCGAGGCCGGTGACATAGCGGCGTGCGTCGGATTAAAAGATACAACAACGGGCAATACTCTTTGCAGCGAAGACCACCCTATAATTTTCGAAAGCATGCATTTTCCGGAGCCGGTAATCTCTATGGCGATAGAGCCCAAGACGAAGCAGGACCAGGAAAAATTGGCAAAAGGCCTG
>JAUYDB010000215.1 GCA_030691985.1 Candidatus Omnitrophota bacterium
TTTGCGTGATGAATTGCCCTAACGGCCTGATAAAGATAGCGGTCGAGCTGAATGTGAAGGGCGTAAAACCGGTTGTTTTTTACGGCGGGAAATGCGCGGGTTGCGCTATGTGCGCTATTATCTGTCCCGATTGCTGCATAACTGTATTCAAGGTAGCTTAAGCTCATGACAAAAAGAGTGCTGATGTGCGGTAACGAGGCGTGCGGCGAGGGGGCGGTCCTTGCGGGCTGCGCTTTTTACGCGGGATATCCGATTACGCCCCAGAACGAGCTGATCGCCTATATGTCCCGCAGGATGAACGAGACCGGTGGTATATTCATTCAGGCAGAATCTGAGCTTGCCGCTATAAATATGGTCTTCGGCGCCGCGTGCGCGGGCGTAAGGGCGATGACATCCTCATCCAGCCCCGGCATCAGTCTGAAGCAGGAGGGCATGTCTTATCTGGCCGGGTGCGAGTTACCATGTGTTATTGTTAACATGCAAAGAGGCGGGCCCGGCCTCGGTAATATAGCGCCTTCGCAAGCAGACTATTTTCAGGCAGTGAAAGGCGGCGGCCATGGAGATTATAAGACTATCGTATTGGCGCCTGCCTCAGCCCAGGAGATTTTAAATTACACCATGCTTGCATTTGACCTTGCTGATAAATATAGAAATCCCGTTATGATATTGGGAGACGGCCTTTTGGGCCAGATGATGGAACCTCTTCAGCCGCCGGTTGCCGGTGACCGCGCGGCGGTTAAAGATAAGCCGTGGGCGTTGACCGGATGTAGTGGCAGGCCTCCCAATACAATACGGTCTTTACTGCTTGCTGAAGGCGCTCTCGAAGAACACAATAAAAGATTGCAGGAAAAATATAACCTGATCAGGCAGTCTGAAGTAAGATTCGAAGCGATCAATATTAAAGATAGCGAAATAGCGCTGGTTGCTTACGGCTCGGTTGCGAGAATCGCCAAAGCTGCCATGGAAAAAGCCAGGGCGAAGGGTTTTAAGGTTGGCTTAATAAGGCCGATTACCTTATGGCCTTTTCCTGAAAAGGGAATAGCTGATGCCTGCGGCGCGGCAAAGAAATTTCTGGTAGTGGAGATGAGCTCCGGCCAGATGGTCGAAGATGTCAGGTTAGCTGTCAACGGTAAAGCAACCGTTGAATTTTATGGCCGCATGGGCGGCGGGATTCCTTCCGAAGAAGAGATATTAGATAGAATAGAGGAGCTTTAGTTTTACAGCTAACAGCATACAGCTTACAGGCATGAAGAAAAAAAATATTAAAAGATCGATAGATCCAAGAACGGAATCCGGAACGACAGAAGGAGAATCGGTGTCGAAACCGCTCATTTCGCGCAGCCTGCGCGACATAGAGAACCATTATTGTGCCGGCTGCGGCCACGGGATAGTCCACAGGCTTATCTGTGAAGCGATCGATGAGTTTGGGATAAGGGAAAAGGTTATAGCGGTCGCGCCTGTCGGCTGCGCTGTGATAGCGTATGATTATTGGAATTTCGACGTAGCCGAGGCCGCGCACGGCAGGACGCCTGCGGTGGCGACGGGGATTAAGAGGGTAAGGCCGGAAAACATAGTCTTTACCTACCAGGGCGACGGCGATCTGGCAGCCATCGGGACAGCGGAGATAATCCACACCGCGAATCGCGGGGAAAATATAACCGTGATATTCGTGAATAACGGTGTGTACGGTATGACAGGAGGCCAGATGGCGCCTACAGCTCTTCCCGGACAGAAGACCTGCACCAGCCTGACGGGTAGAAGCATCCGGCGGGACGGCCATCCGCTTAAAATACTGGAGATGCTGGCAATATTGCCGGGAACTAAATATCTCGAAAGGGTTTCAGTCCATTCCGCGCAAGAGACGTTAAAGGCAAAACGGGCAATAAAGAAGGCCTTCAGGGCACAGATGGATAATAAAGGTTTCTCTATGGTAGAGGTCCTTTCCATGTGCCCGACTTATTGGGGCATGACTCCCGTTCAGGCCTCCGACAGGATAAAAAACGACGTTATGACATTCTATCCGTTAGGTGTCGTAAAGACTTTTTAAAATAAGTTATGCGAAAAACAAAACATTCCATTACGCGTCATTCGTCAGAGGAGATGCTCTTCGCCGGCTTCGGAGGGCAGGGGATAATGTTTATGGGAAAACTCCTTGTTCACGCGGGGCTCATAGCCGGAAGGTTTGTCACATGGATGCCGTCTTACGGCGCCGAGGTGCGAGGAGGAACGGCGTATTCCATGATAAAGATATCAGACAAAGAGATCGCGAGCCCTGTCGTAACGAACCCGGACATACTGGTCGCGATGAACAAGCCGTCGCTTGTGAAATACGCCGATAAGATACGGGAAGGCGGGGCCCTTATAGCGAACAAGTCCTTAATAGATACGAGCTATAAAAGAAAAGGCATAAAGACCGTAAATATCCCGATGACAGAAATAGCGTCTAAACTCGGCAATATCAGATGCGCGAATATGGTGGCCGCGGGCGCTATCACGAAAAGATCCAAAGAGATTTCCTTGAAGAATGTCCTCTTAGCATTAAAGGATATGCTGAAAGACAAAGAAGATCTGTTTTTACTGAACAAAAAGGCCATAGAGAAGGGGCATCAATTTTAGAGTCAGGCGGCGAGTTAGCGTATAGCGTTTAGCGGATAGCGTATAGTAAGTCAGGCGACTTTTCCTATACGCTATACGCTAAAAAGCGTCGCATGACTACAGCTATAACGAGGCGACACATGACACGGGTTAGATTCGCTCCAAGTCCGACGGGTTATTTGCATATCGGCAGCGCGAGGACCGCGCTTTTTAACTGGCTGTACGCAAAACACACCGGCGGGAAGTTTATCTTAAGGATCGAAGACAGCGATAAGGAGCGCTCTAAAGAAGAATATCTTGACGAGATACTCGGTTCGCTTAAATGGCTCTTTATGGATTGGGATGAGGAGTTTGTGTTCCAGTCTAAGCGGTTCGTCCTTTACAAAAAATATGCCGAGAGGCTTGTTGAGGAAGAAAAGGCGTACCGGGAGGGGCCGGCCATAATATTCAAAGTGGAGAAAGATAAAGACGTCTTCTTTGATGATATGATCCACGGCAGGATCACGGTCTCGACAAAAGAGATAAAGGACCAGGTTCTTATAAAATCGGACCTGACGCCTACATACAATTTTGCCTGCGTTGTGGACGATGCCGAAATGATGATAACCCATGTCATACGCGGCGACGACCATATATCAAATACCCCTAAACAGGTCCTTTTATATGGAGCGCTGGGCAAAACAGCGCCGAACTTCGCTCACATACCTTTAATATTGAGTAAAGACGGAGGAAGGATGTCAAAACGCCACGGCGCCACATCCATATTCGAATATAAAGGCATGGGATTCCTGCCGGAGGCAATCGTGAATTATCTCGCCCTCATGGGATGGGCTCCGGGTAATGACCGTGAGATCATGCCGGTCGAAGAAATGATAAGGCTTTTCGATGTAAAGGATGTGAACAAGACGCCCGCGACATTCGACATGGATAAATTAAGCTGGATGAACGGCCAGTATATAAAAGAGATGGAATCAAGTATCCTCGCGGCGAGATCGGAAGATTTTTTAAAGGATAAAGGTATTATAGATGATAAATTTGACAAAAGGGTATGGGGCGATGTCGTAAAGGCATACAAAGAAAGAACCAGGACTTTAGATGATCTGGTGAGCGTTTATAAGATATTCTTCGCCGGCGAATTGGAATACGACGAGAAGGCGGTTGAAAAATACCTGAAAAAGGCCAACTCAAAAGACGTAATGAATAGGTGTAAGACAGCCCTGGAGGGCCTTCCGGGATTCGACAAAACCGCGATAGAAGCGGCTTACCGGAAACTTGCCGATGATATGAAGGTGAAGGCGGCGGAGCTGATACATCCGACCCGCGTCGCCATAAGCGGCAAGACGGTCGGCGCAGGGTTATTCGACATGATGGAGATTCTCGGCCGCGATAAGGTTTTGGCAAGGCTCAGCAAATTTTGCTAAGTTATCATTGCTGTCCAAATTGGCGCAATTTCCTCCTCACCTTAATCCTCTCCCCCTTC
>JAUYDB010000164.1 GCA_030691985.1 Candidatus Omnitrophota bacterium
GAGGCCTAATTCTATAAAAGCGACTATCTTTATGATTTTTTTATCATGCATCCCTATAAATATATCATATATATCTTTAACTGACTATAGCTACAATCATAAAATGGCGCTCCCTCGCTTTCAGCTCGGTCGCTGTAACCCCTCATCCTTCGTTTCCCCTTTTTGGTAAGGTTATGCTAAAACTGGCGCCTCGGCCTTCCTCTGACTCAACCCATATCTTACCGCCGTGCCTGGCCACAACCTGTTTTGCTATCGAAAGGCCGAGGCCGGTCCCGCTCTTTTCCGCGAGCCGGGCGTTCGTCGCGCGGTAAAATTCATCAAACACCTTTCCAATTTCGTCTTTTGGTATGCCTATGCCGGTATCTGTTATCCTGATGAGAACGTCCGCACCCCTGTCCTCTAAAGCTATATCAATGCGGCCGCCCTCCGGCGTGTACTTCACCGAATTGGCAAGTAGATTCGCGATGGTCTCCTCTATGTAAACCTGAGCCCCCCTTATTATGTCTACGCCGGGGGCTATGCTCGTTTTAACAATTATACTTTTATTTTTCGATTTTGCATCCGTAAAATTAATTGCGTCCTCTATCGCCTTTTTAATAGAAAAATCAGTGAACTCTATCTCCCGCGATAATTTTATCCGGGTTATCTCGAGCAGTTTCCTGACGAAACTCATGAGTTTTGCTGTCCGCTCGTCAGCCCTCTTTAGCAGATTCGCCTGTTTAACGTTCAATTGCCCTGTGATCCCCGCCGCTACGGTCTCGACACAACTCTGTATCGCGGAAAGGTGCTCTTTTACATCATGCGTAACCCTCAACACGTATTCGCTCTTTATGCGGTCCTTCTCGTTTAAGAGGGCGTTCGCCTCCGCAAGGCCTGCTTCGCGCTCTCTTAATCTTTTTGAAATCGAGGTGGCCATATAAACCGCTATATATAACGTGCTGATGAAGACGAAAGAGATGCCGCCTATATACAATAAATTCCTGTGCTGGTCTTGTATTATGAAGCCCTGAAGGCAATAGTGCTTCAGGACGCCTGTATATTCCAATGATATGATAACTAAAAATAAAGCGGCCGCGAAAGTCGCCTGCAGAAAAGCCGCTCGCCGCGATAAAAGAATGCCGGCGATTATCATGTGGAATATGAAGTAGAATATGAACGGGTTCTCTATGCCGCCCGAGAAATGCATCAAAGCGGCGAGGCATATAAGATCCAGCAAAATCTGTAAATTCGCGATTATTTTTATCGCCGAAAACTGACTTAAGGCCCATGTTTCTCGCGCACGCCAAAGCAGGACGGTGAAGGCCAAATTATACGCGACTAATATCGCGATTATTATGCAAAAAGACAGCGTGGGAAGGGGTATCTTTAATATTCGTTCTACAGCCAGCAGCGTTAAGATAACGCCCGTGATGGCTATCCATCGCAAGCGTATCAACCAAAAGGACCTTTCAAGAAGATTTTCTTCAATCGTTTTTCCCATTTGCATTATCCATATCCATTAAGTTATAAGTTACTTCGCTTCGCTCGGAACTTATCCATAGGGGCTAACGCCCCTATGGCGTTTCGTAATGCTCCTATTCGTCGCATTACTTCACTGTTACCCCTTGGGGGGTGCCTGCACCCCCCCAAACTCCCCCAGTTGTATGGAATTATTGAAATTCCATACAATAAAGTTAAAAGTAAAGTGGCGGGCGCATTTTACTCGCTACTCACAACTAACTTAGAACTGGCTCGCTATAATCGCCGATAAGAGGTTGTTCTTCGGATCCTCCCCCCCTGCGCCTTTCTTCTCAACGTTGATATCATATGACGCTTTCAGTATGGTGGCATTCGACAATCTATAACCCATGCCAAGTGAGTATCTTTCGTAAAGATTGCATGTAATATTATTGAAAGCGGCGGTATTGTCTACCCCGCTTAAGGCCACAGCGCTGACCCTCCCGGCAACATAGAACTTCTTAGTGATGTTGATAAGGCTCTCCACAAAACCGTAAGTGCCTTCCCTGCTAAGGACGCCCCTGCCGGGCGCGGTGGGCGCCGCGTTATCGTAGAAATAGCCGTAGGCGCCCTTTATGTAAGCAAGGCTATCGCAATATGCCGGCGGGTTGAGGACCTTACCCTTCTTTATGTCGTACCTTATGTCTCCCTCCAATATCTGCCGTACCCACTTGACGGCGCCCGCAGGAGGAGTCGAGATGCCGCCGATGCTTATCGCTGACGACTGCTCCCCAAGGTTGCCGGAATTGTAGTAACTGGCGGATACGTAGAGCGGATCAAATAAATTATAAGACATCCTTACGTTCAATGATTTCAGCCAGTTGGTGTCGGCGCCCGTTCCGGAATTGCCGTTCATCGCTGTGAACGACCAGCCAAGCGGGCGATCTCTTCCGATCGTTCCAAAGAATTGCAGCCCTTCATCGTACCCTCCTACGTTCGCGGCGGAGTTAGACGGCAGTATGCCCTCGACCATGTTGTTCGACCACGTCTCTTCGCCGATATCAGCCTTGAACTCGCCTATCCTGCTGGAAAGCGTAAAAGGCCCCTTCTCCCATGGCGTGAGTTTCATGATGTTTGTATCGAGATATAAATAGTCGACGCTATTGAAAACCGCGTTGTTCAGGTTGAGGCGCATTATAACCTGGTTTATGTCATCCGGAAGGAATGTAAAGTGCATCTTCGCCTCCGGTACCTGGAATGAACCGTTATTGAATGAACCGCGCTCATCAGAATCGAAGTATCCGACGGCAGCCCTGCCTTTAAGCTTAAGCCTCGAACTGATCTTGTCTAACCCAACCTTGGATAATAAGTCTTTCTCTACGACCGCGACTCTGGCCTCCGTTGTCTTCGGCGCCTCAGCCGCCCCTGCCTTCGCTTTTTCCACCGCGATCTCCTGGCGCATCTGGGTCACTTCATTCTCGGTTATAAGGCCCTTTTTGATCAACAGCTTAAGTATGATTTCGCTGTCATCATATGCGACGGCTATAGACGCGTTAAAAATAAAGCAGCTTGCCAAAAAAAACAATGCCAACTTCTTAATCATGCTGCCTCCTTCTGAATTTGTCCTAATCCAAAAACTGGACCGTTACCCTGACACCCTTATCGATATCTTCATCATCCTCCGGAAGGACTATAAGACTATTCGCAAGCGCCATGGACTTCAATATTCCGGATCCTTGAGGCCCTGTTGTGCGGGTAAGGTATATTCCGTCCTCCCATCGCGTTATCGCCCGCAGGAAGTACCGCAAACCTTTCCTCTTTGTTATATTCTCCTCTGATACGGCGTCGACCATCTTCGCGCTTGAGCCGTTTGCGCCTTCCATTTTAAGCATGGCCGGCTTCACAAATACCTCAAAACTTATCATGCTTGAGACCGGATTGCCCGGAAGGCTAAAAATAGGGATACCTTTGATGAGCCCGAAGGCCAACGGCTTTCCCGGCCTCATCGCGACTTTCCAGAACCTTATATCCGTCCTCATCTTAGCCAATATAAGCTTGACGAGGTCGTAATCACCTACTGAAACCCCGCCCGAGGTGAGTATCATGTCGCAGTCAAGCCCGCGTTTAAGTCTTGCCTCCAGCATGTCGGGGGTGTCTTTAACTATGCCGAGATTCTTCGGGATACCGCCGCACTTTAACACCTGACTATACAAAGTATAGGTGTTGGAGCTGCGCAATTTCCCGGGCTTTAATTTCTCATCTACGTCGATCACCTCGTCGCCGGTTGCCAGTATCGCTATCCTTGGCGGCCTGGTAACTAAAACTTTTGCCTTGCCAAGACTGGCCAGGAGCCCTATATGGCCGCAAGTCAGGCGAGTCCCTTTGGCTATTACCCTCTCCCCTTTTTTAATATCTTCGCCTCTTCTCCTTACATTATCTCCGCGTTTTGCCGGCTTAAATATTTTTACGCTGTCCATGCCGTGTCTCTTTGTACCCTCAACCATCACAACGCTGTCCGATCCTTTTGGCATCACCGCGCCCGTCATGATCCTGATCGCCTGGCCATTTTTTATCGCACGGCGGCTGATATAACCGGCCTTGCGATCCTCGATGACGGTTAAAACTTTCGGCCCTGTCCTGGAAATGGCCGCCGTGTCCTGAGCCTTTAGGGCATACCCATCCATCGCCGAGTTATCAAACCCGGGGATGTCCGAACCCGCGTAGATATCTTCGGCCAATATCCTGCCCAAAGAGCCTGTAAGGCTAACGCCCTCCCTGCCCAAGGTCTTTATGTCATGTAAGACAATCTTCAACGCGTTATCTACGCTTATCATGGTGTTTTCCTGCTAGAAAATGGGGTCTGATAAGAAAAATGGGGTCTGACCCAACGCGTCTATTGCTTATTGAATGGGTCTGACCCCATTTTTTGGCATAGCAAGCTATCTATAAAAAGGGGTCAGACCCATTCACGGCTTAATAGACGCATTGGGTCAGACCCCTTTTTATCATCGTCTCTTGAAACTCTGATCTATTACCATTTTTCTACTGCCTATTCTTTTGGAAAAATGTGCCTGTCCCCCGATTTCCCGGGCTGTCAGAACTTATCGTAATATATATAAATATCTTTTATGCCTTTGCCTGACAGCACCTTTATGGAGGCGTCTATCATGGGCGGGGGCCCGCATAGGTACCCCTCCTGATTCGGGCCTTCGGGGCACATCCTCTCCACGACCTGAGTTACCAGCCCGGTCTCTCCATCCCAATTATCCTGCGGTTTGGGCTCTGACAACGCGGGGATGTAACGAAAATTCTTAAACTCATCTTCGAGCGCCCGAAGTTCTTCGGTAAAGAACAGGTCTTTTTTACTCCGCGCGCCGAAGAAGTACATCACTTTCCTCGGCATCCCTTTTTCTTTCAAATAAAACAGTATTGAGCGTATGGGCGCCATCCCGCATCCGCCGCCTATGCAGACGATACCGCGGTCTGAATCTTCTCTGAGGTAGAAATCCCCGAAAGGCCCTGTAAGCATTATCCTGTCATTAACGTCCAGCGCCTCGTGTATGTAAGTTGAGCACAGGCCGGTCGGGACTAGCCGCACGACAAGCTCTATCAAACTATCCCGCGATGGGCTTGAAGCTATGGAATACGCGCGGAATTCGTCGGTCTCGGGGATCTTGAATTGCACATATTGGCCGGGTTTAAATTTTATCGATGCCGGTTCGTCGAGCCTTAAAAATATATACTTAATGTCGCTTGTGACATCTTCTATCTTCGTAACTGTTACTTTGAGTTCCTGCGCCTCCAACAGGTCCGGAGAGACCATGACCTCTATGTCGTTCTTGACCTTTACCTGGCAGGCCAGCCTTAACCCCTTAAGGGCCTCCTGGCGGGAAATAAATACCTCTTCCGTCGGAAGTATGTGGCCGCCGCCCGATAAAACTTCAACCTTGCAATAACCGCAGGTCGCCTTCCCGCCGCACGCCGACGGTATGAAGATCTTGGCCTGGGCGAAATAGTTTAATAACGTATCCCCGCCCTGGACCTTGAGTATCTTGTCTTTATTTATGGCGATCTCGCACTCACCGTAAGTAACGAGAAACTTCTCCGCCACCACAAGCAGGATGGCGATCGACATAAGTATCGCGTTCATTATGAGAATAGGAATCATATGATAAATTGTGAGTTGTTAACTTATCTAACCAGGTTAGATTCAGGCAATCTGACTTTTCTAACCTGGTTAGATTTAGAGAGAAAGTTTTTTACTGTAACGTAATCATTCCGGCAAAACCCATGAAGGCAAAGGCCAGGAGACCGGCGATGATCATGGTAATGCCGGCGCCCCTTAACCCTTTTGGCACGTCCGCTACCAGCGCCATCTTCTCCTTTATCGCCGCCATAATGATGATAGCAAGCGCCCACCCTGCGCTCGTTCCGACGGAATACGAAACTGTCTGTATGAAATCATATTTCCTCAAGACCATAAACAGGCAGACCGCCAGGACTATGCAGTTGACGGTAATAAGCGGCAAAAATATGCCGAATGACGACTGGAGCGGCGGGAAGAATTTTTCTATTATCATCTCTAAAAGCTGGACCGTTCCGGCTATGACGCAGATAAATATGAGATACGATACTATCTCCGCTTTCGCCGGGACCAGGATTAGCCAGTATATCGGCCAGGTTATTACGGCGGTCAGCGTCACGACAAATACCACGGATACCCCCATCCCGAGAGCGGTCTTGAAATTCTTCGAGATAACTATAAATGGGCACATCCCCAGTATGTATACAAGCGCGATATTGTGGGTGAATATGGACGCGAGAAGTAGTGTTAATGGATTGGTTGTATTCATGTCTTTCGCCTCGTTATAATCGCAGTCATGCGACGCTTTTTAGCGTATAGTACATTGTTAAATTAGTTTCTGATATGAAATCCCTTCTCCCCTTTGGGGAGAAGGTTAGGATGAGGGGTAAATGTTACTCGATCTTTTCCCCCACACCCGATCCCACTCCCCCAAGGGGAGAGGGGAAAGTATTATCAAAAATTAACAAAACAGAGTAATAGCGTATAGTTTTTATTTTCCTATCCGCTATACGCTAAACGCTAAACCTGAGTTTTCGACTGTCAACTCTCCGTCTTATTCGCCATGGTTCTGAATATCCACAAATATGTGCCCAGCAGGAAGAACGCGCCCGGCGCGATGGTCATCACGACCCAGTTGGTCCAGTTGCCGGGCATGACCCTGTGCCCCAACAGCGTCCCGAAACCGATCGTTTCGCGCACGATGGCCATGAGAACCAGCATAAAGGTATAACCCAAACCGCACCCTAAACCATCGAGACTGGATAGCAGGGGGCCGTTTTTTATCGCGAAGGCCTCAGCCCTGCCCATCAAGATACAGTTGGTAATGATCAAACCGACGTAAGGGCCCATCGACTCGCTTATCGGCGGGAAGTACGCCTTTAAGAACCTGTCAACGCAGATCACGAATGTCGCGATTATAGTCATATACGCGAGCATCCTGACCCTTGAGGGTATTACATTGCGCAAGAGAGAGACGAAGAGAGAACCGCATACCGTGCAGAACGTGACGCCCATCCCCATGGCGATGGCATTGTCCAAACGGTTAGTGATGGCCAGCATAGAGCATATGCCCAATACCATGCAGAATGTGGGATGATCCTGCCACAACCCCGCGGAAAATACCTTAAACCATTTGGTCTGCTTAAAACTCCTCTTAAACTGTTTTTTCGGCATATCTCTTACCGTCCTCGTAACGCGGATAGATATTTTTGCGCGTTCTCGTTAATGAGTTTTTCGAACGCGCGGCTTGATCCTGTCGCCCCGGTTATCGCGTCGACTTCGTTAACGCCGGCGGCATGGCCTTCCGGCATAAATATAAGTTTCGGGAATATCGATTTACCCCTGAATTGTTTTAGATAGGGCACTTCCGCGATCCTGCCGCCCAACCCGGGCGTCTCCTCCTGGTGCGTGATCTTTATATTGCGGATAGTCTTTAGATCTTTCTCGAGGCAGACGATGCCTGAAATAGGGCCCCATAGTCCCGGACCGTGAAATTCGAAGGCGACGCTTTGATCCGAAGCGATATAGAATGTGTATCTATCCTTCACGAGCGCCTTGACACTGCTGTCAAATATCGCGATCGTCTCTGACTTCCCGTATGGGATGTCAAGAGCATCGAGAACTGAAGACTTTAGTTTAAGCTCTTCATTCATTGAGACAAGCGGCTGTGTAAATTTATTTACGCCCACTAAGAGCCCGCCGGAGACGGTGCCCATTATCAATACGAATATTATAATCCTTAAGGCCGACTTCATCTCTTCCTATACCTCACCTTCAATACAATGGTATCTATCAA
>JAUYDB010000249.1 GCA_030691985.1 Candidatus Omnitrophota bacterium
GGCAGATACCGGCAGGCTGAGCGGCGAATGGCTATATGGCCATGGGGGTTGAGCCGTATAAATTTTGTTTACAACGCGCTACCTTAAAAACTCTTATGACCGTTATATCCATAGCTGCTGTAAAGCATAAATAACAAAACCAAAAGGATTTATCCTTGAAAACAAAATTAGGCGAAGCCCCCTGGCCGTATAGCCAAGAGGGGCTTAGAGCCAGTCAATCTGCCCAATCCAGCTAAATGAAAAATTTCAGGCGGAGCGTATGCATCTATTAGAGACGACGGGTTTAGTCAAGGAGTACGGCGGAAGGCGCGTTGTAAACTCGGTTGACATAAATGTCAAGAGGGGCGAGATAGTCGGGCTTTTGGGCCCGAACGGCGCCGGGAAGACCACGACATTTTATATGGTTACCGGCATAATTCCGCCGGATGAGGGCAGGATAATATTCGACAGGCAGGACATAACCAATATGCCGCTGCATATGCGCGCCAGGTGCGGGATAGGATACCTGTCGCAGGAACCGTCAATATTTAGGAAACTTACAGTCGAGGAGAACATAATGGCCGTTCTGGAGACGCTCGGATTCTGTCCCCGGGAACGTAAGAGGCGATGCGAAGAGCTTCTCAATGAACTCAAGATAGCGCACTTAAGGAGAAATAAGGCCTACACGTTATCGGGCGGAGAGAAGCGGAGGGTCGAAATAACGCGGGCGCTCGTTACGAATCCGATGTTCATCCTGCTCGATGAGCCATTCAGCGGCATAGACCCCATAGCCGTCGCGGAGTGCCAGGAGATCATAAAGGAGCTGAAAGCAAAAGGGCTCGGCATACTCCTGACCGACCACAACGTAAGGGAGACCCTGACCATAACAGACCGCGCCTATCTTATGGCGGACGGCCAGATCCTGATAGCCGGCACCAAGGACGATTTGATATCGAATCCAAAGGCGCGCGAGATTTATCTCGGCGAAAAATTTACAATGTGAAGCGTCTGTGGTATAATGGCATAAAATTACCCCTCACCTTAATACTCTCCCCTAAAGGGGAGAGGAAATTATATAGGAATTATCTTCCCAGAGAGGGAGGAAATAAAACTTAATCCCCTCTCCCCAACGGGGAGAGGGCAAGGGTGAGGGGGATAAGAATGCCATGTCTATGGCCTGTTACCAAAGAAGAGGCTATTGTGAAATCGAAAGTGAAATCGACCGAAGAGTGCTCGCATCTTTTTGAGATAGAGGTTTCGAGCCAGACTATCGCGAAGGCATTCGACGAAGTTTATGCCGAAATTTTGAAGTTCGCGAACATCCCCGGATTCAGGGTCGGGCATGCGCCGAAAGAGCTGGTGAAGAAGCATTATACGAAAGACGCTAAATCCGAGGTCCTTAAACGCCTCATCCCGGAGGCCTACATAAGCGCGGTGGAAGAACATAGAATAGTTCCGATAGGATTGCCGGAAATAAGCGATGTGGTATTTGAGGATGAGAAGGCGCTGTCATTCAAGGCCAGGGTCCTCACCCGGCCGAAATTTAAATTGAAACATTATTTGGCCCTGGAGCTTAAGAAGAAGATGGCCGGCGTAACGGATGCGGATATAGACAAGACAATCGAGAATTTACGCCAGATGCACGCTGTATATATAGAGGTAGAAGACAGGCCTCTTGCGATGGGCGATTACGCTGTAAGCGATCTCGAATGTTATGTCGATGGCCAGGCTGTTCATAAAAAGAGGGAGAACCTGTGGCTTTACCTTGACAGGGAGTCGCTCGTGCCGGAGCTTTCCGAAAAGATGGTCGGTATGAAGAAACTCGAGGAGAGGGACATCGAAGCCGCTTTACCGGAAAAATATCCGGACAAAAGAATCGCCGGGAAGCCCGCGAGATATCATGTCCTTGTAAAGGGAATAAAATTAAGGCAGCTTCCTAAGGTAGATGACGAATTTGCCAAGGATCTCGGCAAGGCGAGTCTCGATGAACTTAAGAAGGAGATAGCCGGAGAGCTGGAAGCGCGCGCAAAGGCCAATGCCGACATCGAGGCGGAGAACCATCTCCTGGGCGCCCTTATGGACGACAATGTGTTTTCAGTTCCATCGAGCCTCGTCAATAGACAGCTTGATTTTATGGTCGAGGATGCCAGGAAGCGTTTAGAGGAGAAGGGATTTAAGGCCGAGGAATTGGATAAAAAGAATGAGGAACTTAAGGAGAAGTTCAGGAAGGACGCGGAGCGCCAGGTGAGGCTCCTGTTCATATTGGATGAGATAGCTCTTAAGGAGAATATCGATACAAGCGAAGAAGACCTTAAGAACGCGTATAAATCCATATCTGCCCAGACAGGTAAAACCGAAGAGGCCGTTAAGGATTATTACGAGAAAAAAAACCTGGTGGATAGCCTCAAAACCAAGATAAAAGAGGAGAATACAATCAAATTTCTCCTTCAGAACGCGAGAGCGACAGAGATCTAGCGCGAAGGATTGAAATTTTTCATTTTAACCCGATAGGGCAGCTATCGGCAGGTGCCCCTTCGGCTAATGCCGCCATCTATGATTTTTAGTTTTGGTAGTAACTATCTGTATGATGGCATGCCTTGGAGATAGCCGAGAGTAGTATAT
>JAUYDB010000270.1 GCA_030691985.1 Candidatus Omnitrophota bacterium
AAAGATTCATGGTCGTCCTTTGACATTTTCAAAGATGAACTGCCAACTCGCATGTAAGGTATCCCATCCGCGAGAATAGGCCGATGAGGCGATTGCTTAACTTCAATAATGATTATGTCTTTGCCTTCGATTTTTCTGACCGTAATCCGCGGGTGGACTTTAGGATCAGTATGTTGTGAAACTATGTTGGCGAAATTTTCTATGGCTCCCCTACCTATCCGAACGCCGATCGGTGAGCCATCCTTTTCCGACACTCCAACTATTATCTTCCCGCCTTCGGTATTTGAGAAAGCGGAAATGCTTTTTATTATCCCTTTCGTATCTGACAGGGATCCCTTCCACTCAATTGTGATGGATTCGCTCGACCCCACGATTTTTGATAAGTTTTTTGCTTTCATATTATTGTGCTATATTATACCCTACGAACTCCGACCATAAAGAAAATTTTTCGGATTGTCGTCAGAACCGTCCCCTGATTTATGGTATGGAATTTCAAAAACCGAAATTCCAACCACTGAAAATCGCACCTTAGAGTTATCGCCGAAGGCGATTTTCTTGCTAATTTATATTTTATCTGATGTGCCATTATAAATCTTTTAGCGCCAACTCCATGCGCTACATTATTTCAGGCTTTCTTCGGTGTATAGCGACAGTTCAACCATCCGTTCCAATAACTGATCTACTGCGGTTCCGACAAAATTTTGCAAAATAAGTTCTTTGGCAAATAGACGGCAGATATACCGCAGTTTCCTGGCCTTCTCTTTTCCGGCATAGACAAAATCGCGATGGCCGCTATTTATGATGATAATGTTGCGTTTGTCATCATAACGCGAACGCCACATCTGGCCCGCCGCGCTTTCCAGGGTATAGCCCGGTAGGCCCTTGCGGCTTAATTCGCTGTTTTCAACGGGCATCTTTATCAACGAATCAACGGTAGTCACTACGCTCGCGGCTTCGCAAACAACATCTCCTTGCTTTATGACAAGTTTCAACGTGGTTAAGCCCGGCTCCGGCGGAGCTGTGAAGATAATCACTTCGCTATCTTGTTTATCAATGACGCCTTTTCCTTCCGCGATGGTCCAACAATATGAAAGGTTCTCTTCTATTTGGCGTTTCCTGCGGTCTAAACCAACGGCGCGAAAAGATTTTGTCTTTTCTACCTGAACAATCGCTGAACCCGGCTGGATTCTCGCGGAAAATAACGGGCCCGCGATTTCAAAGAACTCCTTCTGGATAATCGCTTTATCTATCCTATTTTGAGTATCATTTATCGTCGTTATATAACTTTCTCCCCCACTACCTCCTTCGCTTCCTTCCGGCTGCCGGTATTCATCTTTTTTATGAATGCCAAACCAGTCATATTCTTCCGGTGGAAGAATGAGCAAGGCATCGCGAATCGCTTTTTGCACAGAACGAAGTATATTCTTGCTCATGCGTTCTTCTTCGGCCTTGCTCTGCTCCGAAGCGATCGTTATCAGCCGTTCTTTGAGAGCCGCTAAAGAATCACAAAATTCCGCGAAGCGTTCATCGCGTATAACTCCGTCTCTTGTCCCGGGAGTCAAGTGTAGAAATGGGGCGTCGATAACTCCCTGAAAATAACCTGAATTCCATGGTTCGCACTGAAAGGCGTCTAATGCGGTGATATCCGGCAAAAGCCGCGTCCCGGAGCGGTAAAGGCTGATAAAGTTGTCGGCGGCCTTTTCTAAAAGGTATAATTCTACATATACATCTCCTAAAGTCGTGCTTACCGAAGACAGCCCATGAATAAGCCGTCCTTCGTATTGCCGCGGTTCAACGTCATATTCAAAGCGGCTCGTCCTGTCGATAATCTTGATTTTTACACCGGACAGACGAATACGGTCTCTTAATTCGGAAGCAAGATATTTTTGAATCTTCTCTCCGTTAAGCATGCGTATCCCGGGCAGTAAAGGCGAAATCGTTAATTGAGCGCCTTTTATCGGTAATAAATGCGCCCTGCGAATAACCGTGTATCCGGGCCTGTCTTTCTCCATCCCCATTTGATAGCTCTTGCCGTCTTTTCCGGAAGAGACCATTGCCAATTTATAGCCCACCGTCCAGAAACTTAATAGGCCTATGCCGAACTCTCCCTGGATATTTTGAACACCCTTCTCTTTAAGCTGCCGTTTTAAGGAATCGCAGATATGGGTCGCGACATATTTGAAATCAGGCAGGCCCTCCTCTGTGCAGGGAAGCCCCTGTCCGTCATCGATAACTTTAAGATATTGCTGACCACGCTCCTTGCCGCGAATAATCGTAATATGGCGCGCCTCGGCATCTATGCTGTTCTCCACGAACTCGGCGATCGCCTTTAGGGGGTTATTCTGCGAAAGCGCGATAATCGTTA
>JAUYDB010000276.1 GCA_030691985.1 Candidatus Omnitrophota bacterium
GCCTGGATTTTTTATGGTATAAAATTATGAAGAATGTAATTGTAGATACCAGAAAATATTTTTCATTTGCTTGGACTAAATTTGCCAGGAAAGAAGTAGAGAGGCAGTGGTATAAAGATTCCTTTTCTTATTTGAAATTCATACCCGAAGAGATTTTCAAGGATGAAGAGAAGTTGGGCCTGGATTTAGGCTGCGGGTCCGGCAGCGATATGATAAATATAGCGCGGTACGGCGCCCGCATTGTAGGTATCGACATATCAGATGCCATAAAAGCAACTCGCGAAAATATAAGCGGATTCGGCCGTCTTCATGTGGCGCAGGCCAATATATATAATCTTCCGTTTAGAGATGAAACATTTGATTTTGCTTACAGTTTCGGGGTGCTTCATCATCTGCCCGATCCGGAGAAAGGTTTTAGGATATTATGCAGCAAGGTAAAAAAAGACGGCTACGCGATAATCTACGTATACGAAGATTTTTCCAAGAGGTCGGTTCTTGAAAGAATATTATTGAATACGATAAATTTTCTGAGGCTTATAACGCCTAAGATACCGCCGCCATTGCTATATTTATTATGCATAGCGATGTCTCCATTTGTTCTTCTCTTCTGCAGCGCTCCTTACCGGATATTAAAACGGATAAAGTGGACGAAAACCCTGGCGGAAAAAATACCGTTCAGGCACACAACAAGGCTCGATTGCATAGTTGCCGATCTCTACGACAGGTTTTCTCCGCCTATTGAACGCAGGTATTCGAAAGATCAAGTCACTGCCTGGTTCAGATCGGCAGGTTTTGAGGATGTGCATATAACCAATCACCGCGGGTGGGTGGCGTGGGGGAGGAAGCGATGAAGATAAAGGACGCCGCAAAGTTGGCGGCGGAAATCTTGACTAAAGAGGGCCCGGCAGGATGTGTTAGGCTTACGCGTTCTTATTTCAATCTGACTAATGAACCTATTGTGATGTCCACCATGCCCCTTATGATACAGATTGAACCGACCCTTCACTGCAATCTCGAATGCTCTATGTGCGTAAATCCTCTGATGCGCAGGCAGAAACGGCATATGTCATTTAAGGATTTTCAAAAGATCATAGATGATGTCCCGTCCTTAAAGAAGATAAGCCTTGTGGGCGCGGGAGAAGGGCTTCTTAATCCGGATCTTTTTGATATGATAGCCTATGCGAAATCGAGGTCCATTTCGATCGGTTTCGCGACAAATGCCATGCTTTTAGACGACAGCATGTGCAAGAGGATAATTGATTCCCGAGTTGATTGGGTCAATATATCCGTTGACAGCGCTGAAAAGGACAAGTACGAGAGGATAAGAAAAGGCGCCAGTTTCAGCAGGCTGCTGGAAAATATAGAACGGCTTGTCAGCGCTAAAGGCAGGAAAATGGCGCCGGATATCTCAATATGGTTTGTGATCATGAAAGATAATCTTAACGAGCTGTCGGATGTCATAGCCCTTGCCGGCACTTTAGGCATTCCTAAGGTATCGGCGCAGCTCGAGCAT
>JAUYDB010000292.1 GCA_030691985.1 Candidatus Omnitrophota bacterium
CCTGTTCCGCACGTTCCCGTCATTGATTCCTAACTCAACGCTGTCCGCAGATAAACTGCACAGAGAACACTTTCGTTGCCGAAAATTATTCAGGAATTTGACATTATAAATTTCGGGTGTTAAAATGCCCTAATATGAAAAACGCCAACTTACCTAAAATAGTCATAGTCGGCAGGCCGAATGTCGGGAAGTCGTCTCTTTTTAACAGGATCATCGGCGCAAGAAGGTCAATAGTGGAATCTTCCAGCGGCACCACGCGCGACAGGCTTCACGCGGATATCAGATGGAAAGGGAAAGGTTTCACGATTATCGATACGGGCGGATTCGAGGCGAGCCACGCGCACGGCGATATGGCCGGGCTTGTGTTAAAACAGATTCAGAAGGGGATTGAAGAGGCGGACATCATATTTTTTGTTACGGACGGCATCACCGGCATAGTACCGCAGGACAGGGAACTTTCATCAATGCTTAGAAAGACCTCGAAGAGGATATACCTTATAGTAAACAAGATAGATAACGAATCTGACGCGGCCCATACGCTGGATTTTTTTGAACTGGGCCTCGGCGAGCCTTACGCCGTTTCAGCGATGCATGGCAGGGGCATCGAAAGATTGTGCAACGACCTGGTGAAGGGCATCGAAAAACATACTGCGATTAACGGCGCCGGATCAGTAAAGGTCGCTATTATCGGGCGGCCAAATGTCGGGAAATCATCGTATCTAAACTCTATCTTGAGCGAAGAGAGGGTCATTGTCCATTCTACTGCCGGTACCACAAGGGATGCTATCGATGTCGATTTCAAGTATAAAGACAGGGACTACGTACTCATAGATACTGCAGGCATAAGGCATGACGCTAAGATAAGCGCGGCGCCGGATTTCTACGGAAGCGTCCGTTCGAAAGAAGCTATAAAGCGCTCGGACGCAGCGATAGTCCTTATCGATGGCTTCGAAGGACTGACGAAAGACAGCATCCGAATAATAGACATGTGTCTCGAGGAGGGCAAGGCGCTTGTTATAGCGGTAAATAAATGGGATCTCGTAAAAGACGTTGAGATGTCGAAATACAGAGACAGGCTGATAATGAATATGAGCGCGGTGAGAGATCTCCCGGTCGTATTCACATCGTGCAAGACGGGAAGGAATGTCAATGCCTCGCTTGATGTTCTATGGTCAGTATACGAGAAATCCAAAACCGTCATAGAGCCCGATAAACTTGCGGGTATCCTCAAATCATTGAATAATGCCGTCGAGATAAGCAGTAAAAGGATAAAGTTTAAATTCCTGATACAGAAAGGCGCCATGCCGCCCGAATTTATTCTGGGCGCCAAGAACACAAAAGACATAAGTGAAAATTTAAAGAGATTCGTAAATAACTTCTTTAGGAAGAGCTGCGATTTTGAAGGGGTGCCCATAAGAATACGTTTTGAAAAACCCGAAAAGCCGCATTTCGATGGACAAAAGGCCGGGGCGGGTGTATAATAAAACCAAGGGGGAAGCAAATGGTATATAAAGGTAAGGTAAAGACGAACAAGAGGCGCAGGGTATGCAGATTTTCAGGCTGCGGACATATTTTAAGTATATACAACCCTGAGACATACTGCCATGTCCATCAGCATTTTACCACGATGCAGCTCTCCTCCGCGCCTCTCATAAGGCGCTAGAATGAAGATAGTTTTCATAGAGCCTACCGCTTCAGAAGGAAATGTCTACAGTAAGTCGTCCATGCCTCTATTGGGCCCGGTCTACCTCGGGACCATCTTAAAAAAGAGGGGCCATGAGGTCGAGATCTACAACGAAGATATCCATAAGCCCGATTATTCGAAGCTCGACGCGGATCTCATCGGCATCTCCATTTTGACTTCAACGGCCAGGCGGGGTTATGAGATAGCCGGGCAATTTCCTAAAGAGAAGGTGATCATCGGCGGCGTTCACGCAAGCCTGCTCCCGGATGAGGCCCTTCCGTTCTGCAGGCAGGTCGTAGCGGGAGAGGCCGATGATGTCATTGTCGACGTAGTTGAAGGCAGAAGAAAAGAGCCTGTCGTTTACGGCACGCCGGTCCAGGATCTGGACACCTTGCCCTTTCCTGACTTTTCATTGATCAAAGGCTTTTGGCCTTCATTCCTCAACATGCCTATCTCCACGTCAAGAGGATGCCCCTTTGACTGCAGTTTCTGTTCGGTCACAAAGATATTCGGCCGCAAATATCGGTTCCGCAGCGCCGAAAATATCATCGAAGAGATGAAGTCCAGGCG
>JAUYDB010000172.1 GCA_030691985.1 Candidatus Omnitrophota bacterium
TTGATAGAGGAGATCATAGGTTTCCGTTTTCATAGGGGGATCATGGCTGTCGGATATTGCCCCAAAAAGCTTACAGTCTCCGGCGCGCTGAAAACGCTTAAACGCCCGCTATTCCTCGTTGCGCTCAACGCCGTCAATGACCCGCAAAACGTCGGCCTTATAGCGCGTAACGCGGCCGCTTTCGGGGTCCAGGCGCTTATAGTCGATCATGCCACGTATGATCCGTATTATCGAAAAGCGGTTCGCGTCTCCATGGGTGCGATCTTCAGGCTGCCGGTCTGCTACGAAGATGACCTTGGGCGAGCCTTATCCGCCCTTAAGAAAAAACACGATACGCGCATAATCGCCGCTACTCCCGGCAGGGGCACGAGCGATATCGCTAAAGTTGAACTCTCAGGCAATATTTGTTTTGTTTTCGGCAATGAGGATAAAGGTGTATCGCGCGGAGTATTAAATATCGCCGATGCCAAAGTTCGCATACCAATCTCAAAGACCATCGACTCCTTAAATGTCGCCAGTGCCAGCGCTGTATGTCTCTATGAAGCATCGCGCCATCGTTCCCGATTTTATCCGGCGGTAAAATCATGAAGATACTTTAAATCACTTATGTCCAAATTAAACCACAAGGCCCGACGGAACTTGTATTTTGAGATTCGATCTTTGCCTACCCCTCACCCTTGCCCTCTCCCCTAAAGGGGAGAGGGGATTCCCTCATAATTTCCTCTCCCCCGAAGGGGGAGAGGATTAAGGTGAGGGGGAAATTGCGCCAATTTGGACAGCTATGACTTTAAATACATAACATAAGGCCGGTAAGGCGATGATATCGATAAAGAATATATTTAAAAGATATGCCACCCGGGTACTTTTCTCGGACGTGAGTTTTGATGTCCTTGCCGGTGAAAAGATCGGGCTCGTGGGCCGTAACGGCCACGGGAAGACCACGCTATTCAGGATCATTACCGGCGAAGAAGAGCCGGATGAAGGCAAGATTTTCCTGCCCAACAAATACTCCATAGGATATCTCGGACAGCACCTTGAATTTACCAAGCCTACTGTGCTGGAGGAAGGGTGCGAAGGGCTGGGCCCGGAAGAGATAGGCGCCGAATGGAAAGTGAAGAAGATCCTCTCCGGGCTCGGTTTCTGTGAAGAGGATTTCGATCATAACCCTTCGGAATTTTCCGGAGGGTTCCAGATGCGCATCGCCCTGGCTAAGGCCCTGATCTCCGAACCCAACATGCTCCTTCTGGACGAGCCTACGAACTTCCTCGACATAGTCTCGATACGATGGCTTGAGATGTTCTTGCGGTCGTGGATAAGCGAACTGATCGTGATAAGCCACGACAGAGATCTT
>JAUYDB010000308.1 GCA_030691985.1 Candidatus Omnitrophota bacterium
CTATTGTCTTTTTAGTATTTATATCGAGCGAGAAGAACCTTACTGTCTTATCACCGGATGCTGACATGAATACGGGTAGGTTATCTATTGTCTTTAAGGATGTCTCTATGGCGGACCGGACATAGTTAGTGTGGCCTTCGAATCTGGCTAATTCTTTTGTCTTTTTAGTATTTATATCGAGCGAGAAGAACCTTACTGTCTTATCATCGGATGCTGACATGAATACGGGTAGGTTATCTATTGTCTTTAAGGATGTCTCTATGGCGGACTGGACCCAGTTAGTGTGGCCTTCGAATATAGCCTTGGGTTTTTCGGGGAGTTTTGAGGGGTCGAGGATAGGAGGTTGTGACGCGGCGATAACGGCCTTTGGCTGGGCCTGCGCTATCCTTTCCGTGACTTGCGCGATTCGCTCACGCAGTTCCGCCAGGCGTTTAGCGAGATCGAGCGAGGCCGGCGGCGCATGAGCAAGCCGCCAGATATAGTTAAGAATACCCGCGGCGATCTTAATCTCGTTGTTATCAACGCGATTGGCGGCTAAAAATATACCTAATATATCCGAATAGAGCGCTTCGAGCGTCTCTGTATCCGCAACGTTCTTAAGAAGCTCTTCAATGTGATTAGTCTCTTCGGCCGTAAATGGATTCGATAGATGAGACATGGTCCATTCGGCGAATTTTTCAGATAACTTCCCATCTGCCGCCCGCCTAACAACAAAATCGATTCCGTTTCGTGTAAAGAACGTGTCGATCATCCCGATAACAACGTTTAACTCATCCTTAATCGCGGGTTTCTTATCCGCAACCTTTAGGATAGACTTCTTTACCGCCGATAAGATTAATATAACTTTTAACATCCTTTCTGTAAGCGGATGACGTATCTCGCTATCCACGAAGGCGATCAAGCTTCTCGCAAGCGTATTTTGGGTTTCGCGGGCGTAGTCGGCATCGCCGCCGAACAGGGCCATCTTTCCTATAAGATCGTCCAACTCCATATCGCCGCAAGAAACTATCCCTTCATAACGCGCGGTAAGCCCACCTTTACTATATTCCGAAATAAGCGCCTCATCCGGCCAGAGCTTCTTTACAAGAAGGTTTGAGACGATATTCTCGGCCATCAGCTCAAAATTTTTCCAATCTTCTCTATCGTACATCTCCGCTGACCTCTCCCGCAGGACAGCGCGCGCGATTTGATATATCTCTTTAAGCGTATAAACGCGCCCTACCCTTTCGGTGAACCCCAGCGCCCTCCACGCGTTATCGTCATACAATTCGGCGCATCTTTTAAGAATAGCTGCTATCGTCTCCTTAAACCTGCCGCCTCTTGTATTCTCCTGAATATAGGTAAGCATGCGGTCGAGTTCGATATCATCGGTATGCGGCGGCCTTAATACCGGCAGACGTTCCACCAATACGTCTTCACCCCGCAAGTATTCGTCCACAGCATCTTTGCCCGCCTGGTCGGTCCAGAGCCTCGCGTAGACGAATGCCTCTTTTATCACCTTATACCACTCCCGGACTTTTTCCTCAGGACCATCCAGGGTAAAGAGGCCCGTAAATATCCTCATTATGGTCTCCTGGCTATTAAAGCCATGATACGCCCTTGTGAACTCATAGTTATTCCTGATTGCCAAGGCGAAATCCATATTTGTGCCGACGCCCGGCGCGCGCGGGAAGATGTTTGGGTCCTTGGCGCGCATGCCCCGTATATACTGCTCAATGCCCAGGATCCCTTTATATCTTGGGCCCCCGTTTATCATGACCACGCTGCCGCTATCATCGCGCTCTATCTCGCCGATAAGGCGGGGGTGGACCTGAAGGCCGGAGCGTTTCGAGGCATCGCTTATATAGCCGCGCGACTCTTCCGGCGGAAGCGGCGTAAATCCTAAAATGGTGTGCCGCTCCAGGAATTCGTCTGAAAAGGCGTTTACCTCAAAATCCCTTGTTGGAGGATTTATCGTATGGATAATCACGCTTCCCTTTTGCTTTCTAACGGTGTTTTGAGAAAATGGGTATGGCAGCTCCCCGCGCTCGGCTACCTCGTTCAAAAGGCCTATTACGCCCGGGCGGCCCTGCGTCGTCTCCTCCATGATGAGGACCTTGCCATGGCCTTTACCATCGTCCATGGTCCGGGGAAGTCTCTGGGCTTTATAACCGCTCTGGAAGGCCATTGTCCCGTCCTCGCCGATATGCGGAATGAACGTAATGTCTTCTTTTGAAGTGGAAAATACGATTGCCAGTATCTCAAGCTCTGGCCCGCTCAGGAGCTCGGCGATCGTCTCGGCAAGCCTTGACTTTCCGGTCTCCTGCTCGCCCACGAATATAAGATCGCGGCCCGACTCGAGAGACTGGAGCGCCTCGTAAAAGATGAGCGCATTCCCGGGTGAGCGTATCCAGAATTTTACCCTATCGGGAAGTTCGCCTTTTCTTATCGCCGCGGCTGGATGGAGCGGCACGCGGACATCATCCCATGCCGGCTTCTCGCCTGGCGCCGAAAGAGGCCGCACTATAAGATAACTGTCTTCAACAAAAAATGAGGAGCTGTCCAGTTTTAAAGCCGTTATATTGGGCTCATCGACAATACCCTCCGCCCTGAAATCATTCATCACGTTGGAAAACGTGTTGAGTTTATCATTTTCGGCGGCGTAATTAAAGTACCTCGAGACGACCGACCACTGCCTGTGCTTTAAATCCGCGGGGTATAGGATCATATGCCGGATTATGCTCTTAATCACCCGCGGTGAAGGCGGCCGTTTTAAGTATTCGCCGCGCTTATTCGCGGGCCTAAAATGGTGATCCTTCAAAAGGCGCCAATCGGCTATTATCCTGCCTATCTGGCCGGCATTGTATCCGGCGAACGTAAGGCGCTCCTTGGTCGCGATCCTCACAAGGCGCTCTATCAAATCCTCTATATCACTTTTCAGCTCACCTGAATACCCTTTACCGATCTCTTCGGCGAACTGTCTCGCGTAATATGCTTGCATCCTGACCTCTTCCTCAGGTAGAAGCCATGTAAATTCGATACGTTTTACGCGTCTCTGCATGGCCTGGTCAAGGAGGCCGCCCGCAGATTGTATGCCCGCGCGATGCGGGTTGATAGTGCTGAATATCCTTGCGCGCGGGTGGTTGGGGAGGGTCTTTTTTACGGTCTTTCCGTCGGCGTCCTCCTCATTCCAGACGTGGTTTCTGCCGCTCAAGTGCGACTTCAGTTCGTTAAGGACTTTCTGCGGAATCTTATGGCGCTCATCAAGAACCACCCATCCCCCGTTATGCTGCACCTGGGCGACAATGCTCGGCTCATATGACGAGACGCCCGCGGCCGCATTACCCAATGACCGTGTCTCAGAAAGCTCCTCAACCTCCATGTCTTCATTACCGGCGACAAAGTAATACTCTTCATTCAAAAGGTGCGCCGCCGCGCGCAAGATCTCGCCCTTCCCGAGGCCCGTCTCTCCTATCAACTCAATCAGGTTCTCCTGACCAAAGTCCTTCTGCGCGCGGAGTATCGAAAGCATGAGCTCTTCGTTTGTCTCTATATCAGGCACTTTTGTCTGCGGCACATGCCCCCCGCCGGCTCCGCGCTCCCACCTGCGCTCCGGCACACCGTCTTTTATGAAGACAAGATACTCTTTCGCGCCTGAGCGCTCTATATAGAAATGCCTATATCCGTCGACCTTCTTCAGATCGCGCGCGTTTCGGGCGCTATCGATGCCGGCGCTTAAAAGGAACTTTGAGGCGGCCTTTAAGGCGAGATCGAACCCGAGCGCGAACGGAACGATTGAAGATAGGTATGTCGTCCGTCCCGCGGCGCGTCCCGGCATAGGTATACACTCACCAAGTCTCGTCATGATATCGTTCGGTGTGTCGGCCAGCGACTTGGGGAGTATCGAGTTTTCGGCGCCGTATATTTCTCTCATATGAGCGCGCGCCGTGTCATCGCCGATAGAGACGCCGAATATATGGACGCCGCTCTCTTTAGCCTTTTGAATAATGGCCTGAATGTCGCCGGCGTTCGCGTCCGTGCCTAAATTAGCGTCGCCGATCGAGAAGAATATGCGATACGACCCCTCCTCGCCGCGATCAGGCGATTCGATTATACGGGTAACGTAACGGCCGAGCGCGCTGACGTCGTCCGTCCCGCCGCCCGCCTGAATTTTTCGCATAATATCATAGATAAGCCTCTCGGGGCAGATGTGAGGTTTATCCGCGACGGTCTGGTGGGATATCTGGAGCTCTCTTGACATCTCGTCGTCCGTTGTGAAGAGCCCCACCTCAAACTCTATTGGTGCGAATCCGAGGCGGTCGCGTTCCTCATTAAGATTGAGGATGACTTTGAGGAGAGCGAATACCGTGAGCGCCGCGTATTTTATAGCGTCGCCTTGCATACTGCCGCTGCGATCAACGAGCAGTGTTATCTTCGCATTGCGAGGCTCTCTTTCATGGCGTTTCGCGAATGGGGGCAGGCCCATCACGCCTTTCACGAGGTCTTTAAGTTTCGGTCCTGTCCACTGGCCGGTCTCGATATCTATCCCGACCGTGGGAATATTAAGCCTCGCGCGCAGGTCCTCGGTCATCCTGTCGATAAGCGGCTTCGTCTCTTTAAGCCATTCATCATAGCGTCTCTGCTCTTCATCGTTAAGCGGCTCCCGCAGGCGGGATCTCTCCGCCTCTTCCTGGGTCAATCCCTTTAAGAAGCGATCATCAAATATGGATCGCCGCTCTTCAGGCCTTGGCGAAAGCTTCTCATCCTCGGTAAGATCTGATCCGCATTTGCGCGCTATGTCCGCGAGGCCTTCGAGGGTATCATCGGCAGGGGCGATCTCAAGGCCCCTATCTCTGCCGGAACGGGCTTCGCCATCGGCTAATTTAGTCTCTCTTGCCCCGCCTTCTCCCCTGACCTCCTCACTCTTACCCGCGCCTTCTCCGACCGCGCCTCTTCTCTTATTATCTATATCATGGGCTATCTGTTCTATCGCTTTTAAATCTCCCTCGAGATTAGATATAGACCCTTCGATCTCGCCCTCCTTACCCTTTATATCCCTTATCATCCCCTTCATGGTCCCGACCGTATCGGATATGGCGTCTGATTGACCGCGCACATGCGATTGGTCCACCTCCCCGCCGGATACTGTCGTCTTTAACCGGTCGGCAAGCGATTTCAGGCGATTGGCCTTTTCCTGCAAACGCTCCAGACGCTCTCTCAACTCTAGCGCGCTATCTCTAATATCCCTGGAATTATCCCTGCCGTCTCTTATCTTCTCCCCTTCGGGCAGGCCCTCCGCCATATTGGCCATTGTATCGTCGATCCTGGCCGCATCCGCCTCGACGTCCCGACCGCTCTGAAGAGAGGCGTTAACGTCTTTCTGTGTCTCCGCCGCAAGACCGTCTATCTCATTTGCTTTCTTTCTTCTCTCATCCCCGGCCGCGTCCTGGACCACTTTAGATATCTTGCCGGCGCCCACGGCTTTCGATTCGGCCTCATTAAGATACCCTGACAGCCGATCGATATTCCTCTCTATGGCGTCCATTTTCTCTTTAAGAGAATCGAGGGATTTGTTCAGGCCGGCCGCGTCTTTGGCGGTTTCGCCCGGGCCCTGTTGGCCCCTACCTTCCGCTTCCTGACCGGCGGCCTTTCTCCGGCCTTCCTTCCGACGCTTGTCCCGTGAAACGCCGGGCATCCCCGGCGCGCCCTCGCGGGGCGCTTCGTCCATAAAAGGCATGTCGCCGCCCTGGGACTGATTCATATATTCCTTAAGCGCCTTATCAAGCTCCTCTTTAACGCGCTCCTTGATCTCCCGGCGGTCCTCTTCCGAAAGAGCGCCGATATACCGATCGATCGCATCAAGCTCTTCTTCGGTAAGCTGGTCGAACGCCTTTCTTACGCGCTCGGCCTTCTCCTCCTTAATCATCCGGTCATACGCGGCCTTCCGCTCGGACTCTTTCACGGCGTCTTCATATAACCGCTCGTAGGCCGGCATGATCTTATTCAGCACGATCTTGGCTATCTCATCATCCTTAAACTGAGCAGGATGAAACATCAGGCCTTCCCATCCCGGGTTTTCGGCGTCACCCTGCGTCTCGACAAGCGCCTGTTTCACCTCTCCGTTCACTAACCGCGGATCCGTCAAATCGCCCTTTTTTTTCTCATAAAAGACCCAGCGATAGAGTATAGAATCCAGATATTGGAGGTGAAGCGGAAGCGACGTCAATAGCGCCCGCTCTATGACGGGATTGCCTATCCGGTAGCGGTCTCTAAAAAGTTTCGTTATCCATCGGCCGGCGCCCCTATACTTTTCCTTATCATCCCTGTCTTTAACGCGCGCCTGATTACGCCCGAGCGCGGCATAAACCGTACTGGCCGTAAGTACAGCATCCCAGAGGAGCTGTCTTTCAGGCCGCTCCTTCCATTCGGGTATAGAGCGCTCGGCGAGATCATGCCTTCCGTATAGCTCCCGTGATACCGCAAGTATCAGTTGGGCGAATGCCCTTTCGCGAACAGCCTCCTTCTTGCCTTTGAAATCAAACTCATCCATGCCGTCAGTAAGCCTGGGGTAGAGGTCGGTCTCGACGTAGTATATAGCGCCGCTCAGTTCGCTTTTGTCCTCGTAGCCCCACAAGCCCTCGGCCTTCTTAAGGAGCGCCATCCTCTTCGCGAACAGGTATGACGCGTATCTCTTTAACTCGCTTAAAAGCCCCCCTTCCGCGTTTATCCACGCCAGAAACCCAGGAGACGGCGGCGCCAGCCGGCGGCCGAGATCGTTAAAGAAATCCTTCAGCAACCGGAGCGGCTTAATACCCTCCTTCTCATGGAGGCCGAGAAGTTGTCCGGTAAGCATCGCGGCTATCGCCATTTGGGCCTCGTAGGGACCATCCAGCGCGGCCGGATCACGGCCGTTGTCTCTATATATTATCTGCGCCTCTAAAAGGAGGCCTTTCAATGAAAAGTACTCGGCGCGTTCACCCGTTATCCCGGGAAGCACCTTAAAACCCACCTCACCCCTCAGCCCCAATTCCTTACCGCGGCTGAGAAGTTCTCTAAACAAAGGGAGCCCTGTCATCCGCTCGATGCCGCCGAGAACATCCACGGTGTCTCCGACCGGCACGTGGGTAATCGCGTCTAAGAATTGCGCCGTGAAGGTGATACTCTCCGCCTCGGCGGGCGCCTTTATCTCGCCGCGATCCATGAGATAATGAAATATTTCATGGACAAGGGAAGACCTTGTCTCCCAGTCATCGCCAAATATGTGCGTCAGTATCAGGTCTTCGCCTGTTATCTTGCAGGCATAGGAGCCAAGCGCCGCGGGCAGCGCTATAAGCTTATCGCGATACGATTCGCGGTTGATAGAAAAATGCTCATCGAGCGAATCGATCGGAATAATATTCGCGAAGTGATAGGTCTTGATATCCTCCGCAAGCTCCTTTTTCATCGAGGCCCGTTTATCATCATCGTCATATAGCTCGTTAACCACATCCTCGATCACATCGTCTATCGAGCGCCGCGTCCTTTTGTCAAATTCGAGCGTCGTAAGGTCCGTAAGTTCCTTGCGGATAGCCGCCGCTACATCGGGCGCCGCGGACATAGTATACGGCTGGCCGAGGACAAAGTCAGGGATCTCCCCGCTTAAGGCAATCTCTCCCGCGAGGCCCGCTATCTCATCATCTTTAACCGTCTTCAAATCTTTCGCGAGCGCCCCGAGAAGCGCAAGCATCCGGCGGTAGTGTAGTCTGAAATCCTCCGCCTTATCCTGGTCAGCGTCCGCTATTAAAGCTAATCGCAGGACATAGTAGAAGGCAAGCCGTTTTTCAAACGTATCCGGCGCCTCAAATTTCAGGTCCCTGGTTAAAATGGCGATCTTCTCTCTGAGGGCCTTCGGTCTTTCGTCTGCCGCCGAAACAAATTTACGATCTTTTCTCTTAGGGTGCGCGACAATCGGACCGACGTATCCTATGTGAAGAGATCTGGTCACGGCCTTGTTTAGCTCGCGCTCATCCCAGAATTCGGCGGTAAAATAGTTATGCCGGTTGGCCGCGAATACAGGCTTCGCCGCTTCCGCGAGAGCGGCCTCTGCCGGGCTAAGTTCATCCTTATCAACCCTTCGACTTCGATCAGGGTTGATACTGAGCTCTGTCGAAGTATCGACAATGCCCGCATTTCTAAGGAGAATGATCTCAAACGCGCTTGCCACGATATCGTTGAATAATAGATCGCCTGTAAGCGCGCGCTTCCGGAGAGAGGCCGAAAGACACTCGCCGTAGGCATCAATTATCTCCTTCTGCGACAGGACGTATGATTTCATCGCGAGATAACGATTACTGTCGGTCGCGGCAATGACGCGCATGAGTTTTTCGATATTTTCGTGGAGAACCACTCGGGTGAGACTGACAATGGCGCGGCTAACATGAGGATCGGCCTCGGCCTCTTTCAGGATTTCTGATATATCACGCTGCGCGAAGAGTTGGATGATGTTTTCATTATAATCAAAGACAGATTTATCTATAAGGTAACTTCCATTTTGAAGAAGGAGAGCATCCGCGCAGTAGCGTTCCAGGAGGGTATTCGAGGCATCGCTTTCGGCATACATAAGACGCGGCACATGGAGCGCGAAATACATAAGCCTTCGCGCCTCGCCGCTATGCAGTTTAAGCCATGGAGAGAGCGTAGATGAATACTCATCGGCTAACACGTTGATAGGAATCAATCCTACAAGGAAAGCAACTAATGTTATCGTCGAAATAATTTGTCGAAATCGCATTTTCATAATATTACGTTTTATATTCTTAACTCCATCATATTAGATGTATTAGTATAACATATCTATTCATAAAGAGAATGGTTAATTACTACCTTTTTTATATATTAACAAAGGTCAGCTTATGGCTATTTTAGATGTGCTTTAGTTTTTTATGGCAATAGATCAGAGTTTTAAGAGACGGTGATAAAAAGGGGTCTGACCCAACGCGTCTATTATGCGGTGAATGGGTCTGACCCCTTTTTACGCTTCTTACAGCAGCAGCGGTGCTTACGGTATAAAGTTACCTCGACTTTCGGCAGTATTATGTCTTCCTGGACGTGTTCATGCATCTTATTGCATTCGGTAAATTCTTTTGAACCGCATTCGGGACAGCAAGATAGCTCAAATGAACGCGGTTGATTTAAAAAATGGGGTCAGACCCATTCGATGAGCAATAGACACGTTGGGTCAGACCCCATTTTTCTTACTCGCAATGACGAAAAATGGCATTATGACACAGCCTCTGGGCTATTACAATTTTAGAACAAGAATACCGCTGCGGAGATGACGGTGGAGTGATTGCCCTCCGGGCCTATGACCGCGGATTGGGTGATGTTTGACGTGCGGACGATCTTATCGCTTAAGTGGTAGATCTCCTTATTCTCGTCCCAGGACTTGTCTTCGTCAAATTCGAGGCCAAGCGTTGACGCTAACATTTCAACCGCGAGGTCCTCGGCTACATCCCCGGCGACTTTCTCGTTCTGTCCGAAGGCGTGATATTCGCTCAAATACCCGTAGGCATGCGTGTCTGCGGGAACGGCGCAGCCTATGCTCGCCGCAATCAACCGGTGCGGCTCGTTGCTCGAGCACCTTGAAATCACCGTGTAGGTTATCATGCCGGGATAGAGCTCTCTCAATCCTTCATTACGCGAGATCACCTTACATTCAGGAGGAAGTATGCTGGAGACTTTTACAAGGTTACATTTTTCTATGCCCGCGTCGCGCAGCGCAAGCTCGAAACTCCTGAGTTCGGCCTTATGCGCTCCCACGCCCTTGGTGAAGAACATCTTCTTCGGAACGAGTATATTCTGCCGCGGCACAAGCAGCATCTGCAACCTCCTACATTACCCCCTCACCCTAGCCCTCTCCCCTAAGGGGAGAGGGGATTTTGTGAAGGCCCACTTCCTATAATTTCCTCTCCCCTTTAGGGAAGAGGATTAAGGTGAGGGGAATTTTGTGGAGCTTCACTTCTTATTCGTGAACACGTAGCCGAGGAGCCGATAGACGAGTTTCGCCGCGAGGAAGTCGGAAGCGACCTGGGCTTCTATCGGGCACAGCTCGACGACATCAAATCCCACTATTTTCTTATCCTTGGCAACCTCTCTTAGAAGATCGAGCGTTTCATACCAGCCTATCCCTCCCGGTTCAGGCGTGCCGACTGCCGGCACAAGCGACGGATCGAAGACATCCAGGTCTATGGTGACATATACGCTCTCGGTGAGATTCCTGACAAGTTCATCCTTCCACATCGGTTTTTCCAGTATATCGTAAACGCTGAACGCCCTGGCCTTCCCGTTCGCCTGCGCGGCGAGAAAATCCTTCTCCTCTTTTGACATGCTCCTCGTGCCGGCCTGAACGAGCGGGCACATCTCGCTTATCCTGCGGCCGACGCAGCCGTGATTCAACCTGGAGCCGAAATACTCATTCTTTAAGTCGTTATGCGCGTCAAGCTGCAGGACCGACAGGTTCGCGTAAGATTCTTTCAACGCGGAGACAGCGCCTATCGAAAGCGAGTGCTCTCCGCCTAACATTACCGGAAATTTGTTCGATTTTAAGAGTTCGGCGCAGGAGGCGTGAACCTTCTTTATCATATCTTCCGACGGTAGATTTTCAACCTCGAGCGCCGGAAGCG
Source organism: Candidatus Omnitrophota bacterium (assembly GCA_030691985.1). Taxonomy (GTDB): domain Bacteria; phylum Omnitrophota; class Gorgyraeia; order 2-01-FULL-45-10; family 2-01-FULL-45-10; genus JAUYDB01. The sequence goes on from JAUYDB010000308.1 coordinate 10,641, forward strand.
TATGGATGCCTATTCTGTATGTCTCCTGGTTCAGCTCATCATCATACAGCTCAAGATACGCGGAGGCGTCGATGATAGCGCGAGGGCCGTTTTTTGCGCCATGGACATAAGTTGTCGTCTTGTCGTATGGAACGCTCACTATCACCGCTTTGGATTTTTTGAAACCGGCGTATTCTTCCTCGAGCCCTATAAAATTCTTTGAAGGCGCGGAAACAGGCGCAGGCGTTATTAAGTATTTTTCATCCATAGAACTTATTTCCCAAGCTCGTCCGATAGCATCTTCACTGTCCTGAGGATCTTCCCGGCCCTCTCCTCATCCAGAGTCCCTGTGCCGCAGCTGGAGGTAATCAAGGACGATATCTCATTGTCGGCGATTCCTTTATCCGTTAAAAGCCTGATCGCTTCCCTCATCTTTTTGACGAGAGTCTTTTCTGTCTCTTTGTCGATGGCATCAGAGCTCGGGACCATCCCCCACGCTATCGTGGCGCCTTTTTGCAGAAAATTCTTCAAATCGGCGGTGTAGAGCGAGAACTCTTTCGTAAAATTATATGCGTCAAAGTTTATAATGTCAATCGCGCTTTTTAAAAGGATGGACCAATCGGTATTGCCGCAGCAGTGAACTCCGGCCAAAGCGCCCTCGTCTTTTATGGCTTTAACTATCTCGTCGAATTTCTCAAGCGCCAGGCCGATATCAATATTGATAAAACTCGATCCTATCGATACCAGGTACGGCTCATCCAGAAAAATGATCACGTTCGGAAAGAGCTTTTTTAACTTCCTTATCTGCCACCTGGCTTTCATCGACAGGGTCTTTGTCAGGACCTCAAATAAGTCCTTATCGTAAATGATCGATTTTTTATTCTGATCTGTAAGCAGAAGGGCGTAGCTTATGGGGCCTGTGATATGCCCCTTTACGAATTCTACGCCTTTGGGATAGCCTTTCAACTGATCCAGGAATTCGTAGAAACCGCGCGCATGGTCTTCTGAAACGGCGAAAAAATCACAATCTCCGTCGAGGTATTTCTGATATACGCCCTCGATATCCGACGCCACCCGGGAAGTATCTATATGCAAGGTCTTATTTTTTTCGTCAAGCGCAAGGCCCGGGAGGCGTTCGGAAAATTGGACATACATGTTCTCGAGGAATGATCTCTTGGGAAGCTGGGGCCAGAAAGGAATAGAGCCAAAATTGTCGAAGACCGCGCGGCAGGCTGTTTTCGGATCCGTGAAAGGCACGCTGCCTATGCCGGTCGCCTGGAAATTAAATTTCAAAACTATTCTCCCCACTCGCTCAAACGCTTTATACGTTTCAACATGTTCGGGTGCGTGCTTAACAGTTCCAAAAGCTTATCTCCAAAATTTAGTTTTATATTTTGAGTTTCGAGGATTTGGAGCTCGCTGTTGGATATGGTCCCGCTCCTGTCAAGGTCGAGCTGGCTTAACTCCTTGAACTCCCGGATAGCTCTCGACGGGTCATTGGCGAAGAATGCCTTCATCCCCTCGGCGTCCCTTATCGCCTCTTTCGGCATCCTGGCGGACCCGTAAACGAGTTTATACAAAGCGGACGCCAAACTTGACGGCTGGTTTCCCAGATCGATTGAACCTTTATCGGCGAAATACTCCCTTATCCTTGAGGCATAAAGGACAAGTAGGTTGGTCAGGAAATAGAAAAGAAACGCAACGAGCCCCACCATCGCGGCGCTCCCCTGGGATCTATCGCGCCTGTTGCCGAAAAAGAGGAACTGCCACGCTATGCGGTAAAGTATCATCGGTATTACCGAAAGAAGCGTTATGGTAAGAACGTCCCTGTTCTTTATGTGGCTCATCTCGTGCCCGAGGACTGCCCTAAGCTCGCTCTCGTTAAGCAGATTCATGATCCCTCTGGTAACGCAAATTCTTCCGTCTTTTATCGATCTTCCGAAGGCAAACGCGTTAGGAATCGCTATATCGGCTACACCTATTCGCGGCGGCGGAATATTCGCGGCGGAAGCAAGTATCCGGACCATCTCTTCCAACTTTGGGTCCTCGCCTTTCTTAAGATACCGCACACGCATAGACCATTCGACTATCTTCGGACCGAGCATATATTGCGCAAGCATCATAACTATCGAAATCCCGAGATAGAAATAGAAATTGCTTATGCCAAGCGAATAGCTCACAAAAGATATAACGGCAAATATCACCGCGAACAACAGCATTGTAAGCAGCCACATCCTCAGCTTCAAGCTCCACATGAAAAGCCTCCTCCTTAATTTTAAAGTAACCAGAAAACCAGTAACCAGATACCGGATTCAGGATAATAACTTATTCTGGTTACCGTGCTCTGGTTTCTGGTTTCTGGTTTCTTTTGAATCGCGTGACAGCCTATTCACTTATTTTGAATGAAATATGGAATAGACCAGGCTTTTTAAAAAGAAGCTCTCTCCCTCACGTTGTTCATCCAGCACATTTTTTATGTCTTCTAAATCGATCACGCCTTTTTCGTGAAGGATCGTGCCGATATTCTTCTGGATCTGCTTCTTCTCTTTAATTTCCCTTTGTATCTTTAACGCCTCTTCAATATCCTCTTTTGTCGCAAGGCCTCTTTTAATCAGAATCTCGCCGAACCGCTTTTTCTTCTTTTTAAATAACCACATCGTCTCACCCCTAAGTTTGTCATATTTTATCATAAGTAAGTGGTGATTGCAAGATTTCTCTCTCTTCAATGTTCTCTTACCTTCTATGCCGCTTCGCACTAAATTTTTACGGGTCCTGTCGCGCGGTCGCCTTTACGTGCT
>JAUYDB010000022.1 GCA_030691985.1 Candidatus Omnitrophota bacterium
GCTACATCGAAACAGACATGGTGCAAGGTATAGAAGAGGGACGGAGGGCCGCGCTTTTGGAGTTTATTCCGCTTAAGCGGTTCGGAAAAGCCGAGGAGGTGGCGAGGGTTGCGTCCTTCATCGCCTCGGATAACGCCAGATACATCACCGGCCAGGTAATAACGATTGACGGCGGCTTGGCGATGTAGCGTCCGTCATTGCGAGGCTTTCCGTAGGGGAGGTTTAAACCTCCCCTACGGAAAGCCGAAGCAATCTCATATAGGAGGTTCACTATGGGTGAAATCGACAAAAAAACCCTCGAGAATGAATTGAGGGCGATTGTCTCGGAGATTACCGAGGTAGAGCCGGAGAAAATTACACTTCAGGCGAAATTCGTCGAGGACCTGGGCATGGATTCCATGATGGCGCTCGAGATTTTGGCCTCTATTGAGAAGAAGTACAAGCTGAAGATTCCGGAAGAATACCTCGGGAAAATTTCCACGCTTTCCGGTTTAATGGAAATCGCGGAAGAATTCATAAAAGAAAAAGAGTAATGACAATGGATTTATTGGATTTAATTAAAAGCCGAAGGACTATCCGTAAATACAAGGATAAGAAAGTCCCGCGCGACTTAATCGAGAAAGTAGTTGAAGCGGCGAGATGGGCGCCTTCCGCCCATAACACCCAGCCGTGGAAAATCATCGCCATGGACGACAAGGAGAAAATCGGGCGGATCGCTGGGATTTTAGACAAAAAAGCGGATGACCTTTTCAGCGGGTTTAACGTTGTAATGCGCAATGCCGCGAAAAATTTAAAGGGCTCGCCTTCGCTTCTTTTTGTTTATGCGGATGGGGTAATGTCCGAGAAATTCGGAAAACTCGACCCCCCTTATTCAGAGATCGGAGACATATTCGAGATTCAAAGCATTGCCGCCGCGATAGAGAACATGCAGCTTGCAAGCCACAGCATGAAATTGGGAATGGTATGGTACGGAATGCCTTTATTCTGCGAGAAGGAAGTAAACGATGCATTGGGCGAGAAGGGCCGGCTCATGGCGATTATGGGGCTTGGCTATCCCGACGAAGAGCCGGAAGCGCGCGAGAAAAAGAGTCTACAGGATATACTGAAGTTTGTATAAGAAACCGCGTCGGAAGGCCTTCGGCCATCCGACGCGGTTG
>JAUYDB010000077.1 GCA_030691985.1 Candidatus Omnitrophota bacterium
CCTCGCGCAATTTATCCGGCGTTTTAAAAATTTCTCTCCCATTTTTACGAAACGGGCCGGCTCGTCGCTAACCATAAACTTATACTCGCCGCTTTTACCGGAACATTTCAGCAAGCCGTTGGCCCTGAGGACCTCCCTTGCCTCCCCGGCAACTTCTTTCGCCGAATCTATGAGGACGACGCCTATGCCCATAACCTTTTTTATCACGCCCTCCAGGATCGGATAGTGCGTGCACCCTAAAATCAGCGTGTCTATTTTTTTGGCCTTCAGCGGTTTTAGATATATCGATGCGATATCGCGCGCTATTTCTTTATCCCCCCACCCCTCTTCAACCAGCGGCACAAATAAGGGGCAGCTTTGAGTGATTACGGATATTTTTTGGTTTATCTTTTTTATCGCTTTTTCGTATGCGCCCGAAGAGACGGTGGCCTGCGTCCCGATCACTCCTATGATTTTATTGCGGGTCGCGTTTATCGCGGAACGCGCGCCGGGCTTTATCACCCCGATGATCGGCACCTTGAAACACCGTTTCAAAAAATCGAGCGAGAGAGACGAAGCTGTGTTGCACGCCACCACAACCATCTTCACATTGTGTGTCATGAGAAATTCCACATTCTCAACCGAGAATTTGGTAACGGTCGCTTTCGATTTAGTCCCGTAAGGCACTCTTGCCGTATCTCCGAAATAGACTACATCCTCGTTCGGAAGAATTTCCTGTATCCGGCGCGCAACCGTAAGCCCGCCTACTCCGGAATCGAATATCCCTATCGGCCTTGAGTCATTCATTGACGGGTGAACCTTTCCGTCCTTTCGTATTCCAGTTTATAGTTCAATATCCCGCGGGCAATCGCCTCGGCAATCCGATCGAGAAAATCCGGGTCTTTTAACTTAAGCTCTTCGTACCTATTGCTGATATATCCGGCCTCAACCAGCACGGCAGGCATGCGGGTATATTTAAGGACATAAAACCCGGCAGACCTGACCCCCCTGTTTCCGATGGTAAAACTATTTTCTATGGCGTCGCATATGTACCCGGAAAGCTGGGCTGACTCAATCCTGTTCTCGGTAAGCGCCATATCCAACAATGTCCTGTCCAAGCGTTTCGAACGCTCCGCGCTCACCCATTCTTCGCCCTTAAGAGACGAATCTTCAAACGCCTCAAGCGCCCTTGTGTTGTCGTCGGCCTTCTCAGAAAGATAATAGCACTCGAAGCCCCTCATAAAGCGCGAGCGCGAAGCGTTCAGATGGATGCTGACGAAAAGGTCGGCCTTGTCACGATTCGCGATCTTGGTTCTTTTTGGAAGCGATATGAAGGTATCATCGTCTCTTGTCATAATAATTTTGATGCCGGACTTTTCCAATATGCTTTTGACCTTCTTCGCGAGATGAAGCGCCATATGTTTTTCCCTTAGACGAAGCCTTCGCCCTGTGGCGCCGGCGTCTCTGCCGCCATGGCCCGGGTCTATCACTATTGTCCTGATCGTGAAGGTTTTGCTCGCCGCGGGCTCCGGCGTAACCTCAACCGGAGCGGTTCCTATGATCGGGCCAAGGACATTTTTCGCGAAAGATACGGGAACGAAAAGGCTGCCGCCGCTCATTACCACCGGCCTCTCAAGCCTCTTCGCGGCTCCGTTTACTAAAATTGTGCCGCTTCCCGCCCTTAACACTATACGGCCGGATTTTCGCTGTATGGTCGCGGTATTTATCAGATCATCCGACTTACAGTCAAGCCCATATACATCACAGAGCCTCGCAAGCGGGACATATTGCGCGCCGCCAAAACTCTGTATCTCTCTCTGTAAAGACGGATCCAGTTTGAAATAGGCGCTTCGCGTCGCGCACCCTGCCGAAAATAAGACAAGCGCAATGACGGCCGCAACAGCAATAACCTTACTTCTATAACGTCCGAATATGTTAATTTTCAACAGCGCTCTTTTTTTGTTGTTCAGCGGTAAAATAACTCTGACCCCTTTTTATACTCATAAAATAATCATGTCGCTCTCCCCGATTCCTTTAAGGAAAGGGGATACAGTGAGCGAGACTATATAACAAGAAGCAAGTAAAGCGAACGTCATAAGGGGAAAACTACGTTTTCCCCTTTGAAAATTTTGCCGGCGTTTGCGTCGTGCCATTGTTTGCCCCCTAATGATCTAATTTTCTCAGGGCTTTTTATCCATAGAAAATTAAATCAAAACACAGGGGGGGCAAATTTTGCTATTCTCAGTAGCCAGCAAAATTTGGTGGAGGTGGCGAGATTCGAACTCGCGTCCCCAAACATCAAAACAAAAGCATCTACATGTTTATCCTAATCTTTGATTTCCCCTTCTGAACTTCAATAGGCGGAATTTCAAAAGGGTATCCTTTAAAATCTTATCCGATCCGCAAAAGGATATGCGAAACGGACCATCCTGCTATCGACGCCAGGTCTGGCCCCGCAGGATGGGCCAGTTGACGGGTTACCTTATAAAGGTAACGCTACCGGCAGAACAGTCCCCGGCACCACTTGCATGGTGGCCAGAAGCTGGTCAACCGTTGCTGGCACTTTTATGTTGTCAGCATTTGGTGTTTTGCCAGGTGTTTTAAGAGGCCTCCCGGCAACCTCTACATGCTTCCCTTGCCTTGCTTATCTGGGTCGAAGCCTTTCACCCCCTTTGAAATTTCGGTTTTGTGTTGAAACGTTTCTACTCAGCTAATTGGTTCTATTGCTTACAACGAAGTCGTATGAAATCTAAACCGCCGAAATTTCTTTAGAAGGAAAAACCTAGGTTTTTCCTTCTAACGCTCCGCTTACCGCTATAGCCAGCGTCGCTGTTTTCCTTTTCCTAAGTCGTTCAAATTTTATCGATATCATAACCTGTGTCTCGATATTCGCTTCAGTTCCCGGTCACTCTCCCGCTTCTTTATTGCCTCGCGTTTATCGTAACTCCTTTTGCCTTTTGCGACGGACAGCTCTACCTTCACTATGCCGTTTTTAAAATACACCTTTAAAGGAACCAGGGTAAGGCGTTTGGCGGTAATCTCCCCGATAAGGCGGGCGATCTCGTTTCTATGCAGCAGAAGTTTCCTCGGCCGCATCGAGTCGACATTAGCGCGGTTGCCGAATTCGTAAGGCGCTATATACATATTATATAAAAAGATCTCGCTGCCTTCGCTTCTGGCAAAGCTGTCATTTAAACTGACGTGGCCGCTCCTGATGGACTTGACCTCGGTGCCTTTAAGCTCTATGCCGGCTTCAAAGGCCTCGATTATGGCGTAATTAAAGCGCGCCTTCCTGTTGGTAGCAATAATCTTCTCTGCCATTTCTAGGGCTTTTAATATATCATGATTTTACTATAAAAGCAAGGTCGGTTGACAGGCGGTACTGTTTTGAGGTATACTGGCGTGGTCTAAGTGGTCATGCGGAAGTGGTGAAACTGGCAAACACGTACGGTTCAGGGCCGTATGCTTTCGGGCTTGAGGGTTCAACTCCCTCCTTCCGCACCATAGCTAATATCGTCGGCAACTGCCGTAGGGAGTTGAAGGCAAATTACGCCGATAAAATCTAGTAATAGGCCAGTTATAAGAGCTTTTTAAGAAAAATGGGGTCTGAGAAAAAAGGGGTCTGACCCAGCGCGTCTATTGCTCATTGAATGGGTCTGACCCCATTTTTTGGCATTTTTTGGCATAGCCAGCAATCCATAAAAAGGGGTCAGACCCATTCACGGCTTAATAGACGCGTTGGGTCAGACCCCTTTTTATCACCGTCTCTTAAAACTCTGATCTATTACAAAACCTATTTCTCCACCCAATTCGCGGCGAGGCGCTCGCGGGCGGCTTTCTTCAGCTCCTCAAATCCCCTGCCGCATGTCAGGACAGCCTTCTCGTAATAAGCTCTCGCCTTATCGGGGTCTTTCAATTTCATGTGCACATCGCCGAGGCGCACATATGATATGGCTATATCCTGAACGCCCCTTGTATTGGCGGCTATCTTACGATACTCGGCGATCGCCTTTTCATACTCATGGGTGTATTCGTAAGTCGTTCCCAGATTTAAATACGCGCTTACAAATGTCGGGTCGATGGCGGTTGATTTTTTGAAAAGTTTTATCGCCTCATCATATTTTTTTAAGCTCCCGTATGCCGCGCCGAGCGAATTTATCGTCTCCAGGTTCTTCGGCTCCAGGACAATCGCTCTATTTAACGTCTTTACCGCATCTTCGTATTTTCCCATCTCCAGATA
>JAUYDB010000132.1 GCA_030691985.1 Candidatus Omnitrophota bacterium
GATATCGTTGACAATAGATACCCTACAATTAGGCTTCCCGCATCGCCCATAAATATGTTAGCTTTAGGGAAGTTGTGCTTTAAAAATCCGAGGGTGCTTCCCGCAACGGCAAAAGATAAGGCGCATACCATAGATTGGCCGTTCATGTAAGCTATAATCCCGAAGAACGCCGCCGCTATAGAAGCTATTCCCGCCGACAGGCCGTTCATATTATCTAACAGATTGAAAGAATTGGTTATGCCGATGATCCAGATATAGGTGAATATGACACCGAGATGGTAATCGCGCATAAATTCAACCCTCACGCCCGCCTTTATCGCTATAAGGGCGGCGAGAAACTGGCCCAATAACTTGATGTTCGGCATCATGCCTACTTTATCATCTACCAGGCCGATCAGAAGCAGTATGAGGCTTCCTCCGATCATCGCCTTTACATAAACGGACGATATGAGATCGGTTTTCGTCGCGGCCGCTATTATAAAGGCGGCGAATATCGCAACGCCACCCAATAGCGGGGTGGGATGCGCATGCACCTTATTATCCCTTGGATGGTCGACGTAACCCGAACTTATGGCCACGCTTCTCATCAGGGGGCTGAGCGAATACGACGCTATGACGGATATAAAAAATGTCTCAAAGATCTGGACTATGTTCATGTCGTATGCCTATCGAAAACTCACGTTCGTCATCCGTAGTCCGTAATTCGTATTTTTATCTTCTACGGTAAACGGACAACGGACTACGGATAACTAAACGATGCTATCGCCTTTCACCTAAGAACTTTGAGCTAATTTATTTTTCTGTTTAAAATCTTTTACGATCCTCTCGAGCATCCCTGCAATCCCTATCCTGGGCGAAAAATTAGTGATGGACTTTAATTTGGAGATATCGGGCTGGCGGTGCCTCATATCCTCAAAACCTTTTTCATACGCCTTTTCATAAGGGATGTGTTGAATCGCGGACTTTGAGCCGGTTATTCTTTTTATAACCTTGGCAAGGGCGTTTATCGTAATCTTGTTATGGGGATTGCCTATATTGAGAGCCTCGCCTATGGCGCGGCTCTCGCAAACTAGGCCGATCACCGCCCTCACGGCATCTGATACGTCAGTGAAACACCTCGTTTGTTTTCCATCGCCATATATAGTTATGGGTTCGCCGTCAAGGGCCTGTTTGATAAATCTCGGGACTACCATTCCGTATCTTCCGGTCTGGCGAGGGCCGCAGGTGTTGAAAAATCGGACAATAACAACGGGCAGCTTCTTCTCCTTAAAATACGCTAACGCCAGAAATTCGTCGAGCGCCTTCGTGCAAGAATAGCCCCACCTGTTGATAGAGGTTGGCCCGAGCACCCTATCGTCATTTTCCGAAAAGATGCGTTTGCCAGGCCTGTCTTTTCCGTAAACCTCCGAGGTCGATGCTATGACGACCTTTTTGTTGCCGTATTCATTGGCAAGGGACAGGACTATCTCGGTCCCCCCTACATTCGTTAATATGGTCTCAAGCGGGTGGTCTATCACATACTTCACGCCTACGGCGGCGGCGAGGTGAAATATGACGTCGCACTTTCCGACCAGTTCCGCCATCAAAACGTGATTCATGATCGTATCTATATAATAACTGAAATTCTTCTCTTTTCTAAGATGCTCTACGTTCTCAAGCCTTCCGGTCGAAAGATCATCTATTATGGTTACGAGATTACCTTTTTTCAACAAGGCCTCTGACAGATGAGACCCTATGAACCCAGCGCCTCCTGTAATAAGACATTTCATATCACCCTCCGATCAAAATTTTTACGGGTTCTGCCGCAAGAGGTAGAAATTTTTCAGCCCACGACCCTCTTGGCTATATGGCCAGGGGGCTTCGCCTAATTTTGTTTTCAAGGAATAAGTCCTTTTGGTTTAGTTATATTTAGCTTTACTACAGCTATGGATATAACGGTCATAAGAGTTTTAGGGTAGTGCGTCGTAAACAAAATTTATACGGCTCACCCCCCATGGCCATATAGCCATTCGACAGAAGCTGAAAAATTTCAACCATTTCGCAGGCACTCCATGTACAATCTTGCCGTCGCCTTCACTAAGTTTTCCTTGTCAAAGACCTCGCTTTTTTTTACGGCGTTCCGCCCTAAACTATCCCTTAAGTTTCTATCCTCTAAAAGCCGAATAAGGCCTTCGACGAAACCATTGATATCGTCTTTGCCTACCAAAAGCCCGTTCACTCCGTCATCTATTATGTCCGATACCCCGCCGACATTGGCAGCGATTATGGCCTTGCCCATGGCAAGCGCCTCTATCAGGCAAAGGGGCGTGCCCTCGTTCAGCGACGTCAGCGCCACTATGTCGATGTTCCGGTATATATTGCCAAGATCTTCTCTCCATCCAGTAAAATAGACGATGCCGCCCATGCCCAGTGACGCGGCCAACCGTTCCAGTTCCCCCCTCAACTCGCCGCCGCCGATTATGACGTATCGAGCTTTTAAATCGGGCCTTTGCTTCCGAACTTCGCATGCGGCGGCAAGGAACATCTTATGGTTCTTTATCGGAACAAGCCTGCCGATGATGCCGACCACCGGATCGTCGGCCAAGCCCAGCTCTTCCCGCAGACTTTTATGTTTCTTTCCGGCGGCATCCCTCAATTTGGAAAGATCTACCCCGAGAGGGATGACCTCGCATTTGCCTTCGGGGATGATCCTGAATTCCTCGACCAATTCGGCTTTTTGTTTTTGCGAAACGGCTATTATCCTGGTGGTAAAAAGGCCGAGTGTCCTTTCTATGAATACGAAGAACGATGTCTTGAAGGCGCCGAAATAATTGCGGAAGACATTGCCGTGAAACGTGTGGACCTTTACCTTCGCCCCGCTAAATATAGCGGCAAGCCTGCCAAGAGTGCCTGCCTTTGCCGTATGCGTATGGACTATGTCGGGCCTCTCCCTTTTTAATATCCTCAATATCTTGAAGAACGCCCTAAAGTCGTCGAGAAAGTCTATCTCCCGTCCCAGCTCAGGCACTAATTCCATATCGACCTTACTGTCGCGCATTAGATGCTCGAGGCTGCCTTCGCCTTCAGCAAGCGTTCCGTAAACAACCTTTGTCTTAAAAAGCTCCCTATCTAAAGACAATGCCAGGATGGCCGCGTTGACGGCCGGCCCGCCAATGTTCAGCCGGGCGATTATTCTTACGATCTTTATGGGCCTCCGCATTTGTCCCCCGATTTCCTCACCTTATCCATCGCGAACCTTCTACTGCACGCCCTATCATATCGAGAAACGCGCTACCGCGATATGTACTCAGGAAAAAAACATAAACCGGTTCTATCGCGCGCGGCAAAAATGCAAAAATGAAGTCGTTAACGGCCCTGGCCGTAAACGAATCCGCAAATAAACGGCTGAGCCGTCCGGTAAACAGACACCGTAACTCTCGTGCTATATATTTTTTGAACAAAGAATGACTATAAGAAGCCTCCAGCATATTGTCTAGCTTTTTTAAAACGCTGCTGACTATCATGGCTATCCTTTTTTATCTCCAATATCGACATCAAATATTATACCGTCGGTAAATACATAAACGGGGTTTGAGATCGTGCAGCGCGAGTTTATCTTGATCGGCATGTTCGCGCAATACAGTTCATCGGCCAGCTTTACACAACTGGCCTTTAGCAAAACCGCTGCATCGCTATATCCTGACTTCACCGTCTTTGTATACAACACCTCTTTCACTACGCCATTGCCTCCGAGGACCAGATCTCCTTCTTTCAATATCTTCTTGTTGTGCACGACTTCGTCCGGCATATCGGCGAACAGGACCTTAATACTCGCTTCCACATTATCTCTGTTTTTAGCTTTAGCCTTTAATAACGGATTCGATACGATACTCGCGAT
>JAUYDB010000140.1 GCA_030691985.1 Candidatus Omnitrophota bacterium
GAGATAAAGGTAAAAGGCGCAAACGCCGCGTGGGGCGCGAAGGTCCTGAAAGAGTTCATAGATTCGAAAGGCATAGATTACGGCCACGTTGTAATATCCTGTTTTGACGCGGATACCTGCGCTGAAAAAGAATACTTTTCATGCCTGGCGTATCATTACATAGCGAATCCGCGCAGGAACCGGTCGAGTTATCAGCCGATCCCTGTATATAATAATAATATCTGGCATGCGCGTTCGGTGGCCAGGATATTAGAGCTTGGTTCAAGCTTCATGCAGATGGTGGAGACGATGCGGCTTGAGAAGTTCGTTACTTTTTCCAGTCACAGCATGAGCTTCAAGACGCTTGTCGAGGTCGGGTACTGGCCCGTTGACATGATATCGGATGATTCCGCCATATATTGGAAATGTTTCCTGTATTTTGACGGGGATTATACCGTTATTCCCATGTATGTGACTGTTTCGATGGATGTTGCCACGGAACGCGGCATATGGCAGACGATAGTAAAACAGTATAAACAGAAGAGACGCTGGGCCTGGGGCGTGGAGAACTTCCCGTATGTGATGATGGGGTTTCTCAAACCCAACAGGATACCTCTTGGGAAAAAAGTACGCCGCGCGTTCCATATTCTTGAATGCCACTATACATGGGCCATATGGGCGATAATAATTACGTTTGTAGCGCCCCTTCCTCTTCTATTCGGAGGAGGGCTTTTCAAACAGACCGCCATAGGTTATAATCTGCCCAGCGTCGCCGCGGCGCTCTTCAGGATCTCGCTCTTTACGATACTTGTCTGCATATTCATCAGCATAAGGCTCCTGCCGCCGCGCCCCAAGGATATAAAACCGCAGAAGATGATTATCATGGTTATTCAATGGTTCTTTTCTCCGCTCGTTGCCGCGCTTCTCGGCTCTACGCCGGCCGTAGACGCGCAAACGCGCCTCATGCTCGGCAGGTATATGCGTTTCTACGTCACCGAAAAATTCCGAAGTACTAAAATAGGGACTGTCCCAAAAGCGTCTGTTTAGAGTTGAATGGGCTGTCGCTATTTTTAGCCGCTATTTTTAACTATTTTGCTTGCCATTATATTGACTTTGTGATATAATTTTAGCGATTTCTCAACGGGAGGGAAAAAATGGGAAAA